>JAZFSS010000056.1:0-3727 GCA_036446275.1 Gammaproteobacteria bacterium
GCCATAGTAATCTCCTGATCTTAATAAATAAAACGGACTCTGCGTCCCTGGGTCCGCATAGATTGATCTACTGCCCGGTCATGATAGGGGTTCACCGGTATTCAGGCAATTCCAAGTATTCACAAATTTCAGATAAGCGCCGCCTTGAGCTCCGCGCCACGCATCTAGACTCGCTTGCGTGGTCCAAGCACCCGCTCCAGCAGGACAATGACTAGCAAGCATATGCCTTTGTTTGGTAGTGGGTCAGTTTGACGGTATATAACACGGTGCCGGAGAGAGGGGAGGAATACCCATCGCTTAATCTCGCTGCACCGTCCATGGTTACGCTCGAATCGGAGGCGTCTCGCTCTCACTATCCCTGTTCCGCTCGCCACCTACGACGCGCCGGGTTATTCCTCCCCTCTCTTTCGCAGTAATCGAAACTGACCCACTACCCTTTGTTTTAGTCCGGTGTCACCGCCAAGCTGGTAAGAGCGTCCCTATCCAGATTTTCTAGATCCACCTTGAGGTAGGCAACCTGCTCCGCCGCCACCACCGCCACCTCCGCCACCCCCTGTATTTGTATGAGCCGGCGTTCCAACTCTAGTGCCTGTTCTGGCTGTAGGGGACCCGACGGGAACAGATAACTGGACAGGTAACGGGGGCTTTGCATACCGGCGGCCACCAACAACCAAACCAATGAAGCCCCGCTGCAGAAAAAGAATACTGCGCCAATTCCCCCTTTACCAAATAGCCAGCCGCCCAAAAGACCGCCTAAAAAAACCCCAAAGAATTGGGAGCTGGAATAGAAACCCATCGCGGTACCCTTGGCGTCGGCGGGCGCCATCCTGGAAATCAGTGAAGGTAAGGTTGCCTCGAGCAGATTAAAGCCCGTGAAAAAGATGACCAGCATTACTACAATACCCGTTAAGGACCGATGCAGTTCCACCAAACCAAATTGAGACACGCCTACCAGGACCACTGCCCCGAGAAATATTGGCTTGACCTTACGGTACCGTTCCCCATAGATCATCAGGGGCAGCATCACCAGTACCGACACCGCCAGTACCGATAAATACACTTGCCAGTGCCTACCGGCGTCCAGCCCGGCCAGATCCCGCAGGGCCACGGGCAGCACGACGAAACCGGCGGTAAGAATCATGTGTAACACCAGGATGCCGAAGTCCAGGCGTAATAATTGTGAATCCCGCAAGACCCCGGCAAATTGGACTACAACCGGTTCCGCATCACGGTGTACCGTTGATTGGGCCGGTTCCGGTACTACCCCGTACAACACACCGACGCCTGCCAGGGCCAGCACGGCGGTCAGCCAGAAGATCCCCCGCACACCCACTACATCATTCAGAACCGGACCAAGCACCAGCGCCGCGGCAAAGGACAGGCCGATACTCATACCGATCGCCGCCATAATCTTGGTGCGGTGTTGATCCCGGGTCAGATCCGCGGCCAGGGCCATGACCACCGCACCGATGGCGCCGGCACCCTGTAAGGCCCGGCCCAATACCACCCCCAGCATGGTGTCCGCCAGGGCGGCTACCACACTGCCTGCCGCAAACACTACCAGTCCCACCATAATGAGCCGCTTACGGCCGAAGCGGTCGGACAGCAACCCATAGGGGATTTGTAGCAGCGCCTGAGTAAGTCCATATACGCCAATGGCAAGTCCCGTCAGGGTGGGAGTGGCGCCCTCCAGCTGTTCCGCGTAGAGGGCAAATACGGGAAGGATCATAAATAGCCCCAACATGCGCAGGGAAAAAATGGACCCGAGAGATAACGCCGCGCGGCGCTCCCCGGAATTCATTCGATGATCCAGATCGGTTACAGGTTTCATGAGGGAATGATCTTTGTCTCCCATCGTCAAGGCGGCGTATAGTAACAGGTTGGCTTTTTACCGGCATTTACGATGGATACGATCCGAATCCGGGGCGCCCGGACCCACAATTTGCAAAATATCAATCTGGAACTTCCCCGGGATCGCTTAACCGTGATTACCGGATTGTCCGGATCCGGTAAATCATCCCTGGCCTTTGACACGCTGTATGCAGAAGGCCAACGCCGCTACGTGGAGTCGTTGTCCACCTATGCCCGGCAATTCCTTTCGCTAATGGAAAAACCCGATGTGGACCACATTGAAGGACTGTCCCCAGCGATTTCCATTGAGCAGAAGTCTACTTCCCACAACCCTCGTTCCACCGTCGGCACGATCACCGAGGTACACGATTACTTGCGGCTGCTCTTCGCGCGGGTGGGGACACCCCAGTGCCCGGACCATGGCACAGCACTGGAAGCTCAAACCATTAGCCAGATGGTAGATCAAATTTTGGAATTACCGGAATCAACACGCCTGGCGTTATTGGCTCCCGTGGTACAGGGGCGCAAAGGCGAACATCTACAACTATTGGAGGAATTACGCAGCCAAGGCTTTGTACGTGCCCGGATTGACAACAAGGTGGTAGAACTTGACCAGGTGCCGACATTGGATCTTAAACGTAAACATACGATTGAAGTCATCGTAGACCGGTTTAGGGTCCGGCCCGAACTCCGCTTACGGTTGACGGAATCCTTTGAAACGGCGCTGCGTTTATCCGATGGCCTGGCCAGAGTAGTGGACATGGATTCGCCCAAGGCCGAAGAGCTGGTGTTCTCGGCCCGGTTTGCCTGTCCTAATTGTGGCTATTCCCTGCCTGAGCTGGAGCCACGGCTGTTTTCCTTTAACAACCCAGCCGGCGCCTGCTCTGCTTGTGACGGTCTGGGCGTAAAACAGTTTTTTGACCCGGATCGCGTCATTATTCATTCCCAACTTAGCCTGGCGGGTGGGGCGGTACGTGGCTGGGACCGCCGTAATGCCTATTATTTTCAACTCATCAGCTCATTAACGAACCATTATGGTTTTGATATTGAAACCCCTTTTGAGGATCTGGACGCTGAATTTCAGCAGGTAGTCCTGTATGGCAGTGGCAAGACAGTGATCGAGTTTCAGTACCTGAACGAGCGTAGTGGGTTTGTTACCCGCAGACACCCCTTTGAGGGGATTATTCCTAATATGGAGCGGCGCTACCGGGAGACCGATTCCAATGTGGTGCGCGAGGAACTGGGCAAATACCTGAACACCCAGCCCTGTTCCGAATGTAAGGGCACCCGATTGAGCGAACAGGCACGTCACGTATTTCTAGAGGGGCACAGCCTGCCGGCGATCTCGGCACTTCCGGTAGGGCAATGCCGGCAATTCTTCAAGAATCTGCGGCTCTCGGGGAAACGCAAGGAAATCGCCGCTAAAATATTGGAAGAGATTGGTGACCGTTTGGATTTCCTGGTCAATGTAGGCCTTGACTACCTGTCCCTGGACCGAAGCGCGGAAACCCTGTCAGGCGGCGAAGCACAACGCATCAGGCTTGCAAGCCAGATCGGTGCCGGACTGGTCGGTGTAATGTACGTACTGGACGAACCTTCCATCGGTCTACATCAGCGCGACAACCAACGTCTTCTAAATACCCTGACCTACTTAAGAGACCTGGGTAATACGGTCATCGTGGTCGAACACGACGAGTATGCGATTCGAAGCGCGGACCACGTGGTGGACATGGGCCCGGGGGCCGGCATACATGGAGGCCGGGTCGTGGCACAAGGGACACCGGAACAAGTCATGGCGACGCCGGCATCAATTACCGGGCAGTTTCTCACAGGGCAACGTTCAATCGCTGTCCCTGAACAGTGCAAGCCCGTAGAC
>JAZFSS010000057.1:0-4660 GCA_036446275.1 Gammaproteobacteria bacterium
GCTTTTACCCTCTCCATTTTGGCCTTTTCCTGTTGCAGTTTCGGATAGGCGTCTTTATAGATACGGGACATTTTGGAATACTCGCCTTGCAAGCGGGTATATTCATTCTTGAGGGTCTTGATCAAATCCTCTTCCAAAATATTGGGCAGTGCCTCAACGTTGTCCTGTTGCGCCTGTTTGTATAATGCTTACGCTTCAATCCGTTTGCTCTGTACCTTGGTGAGTGACTTATTAAGGTCCGTCAGCCGGGTGGTCATGATGTTGCTTTTGTCTTCCAGGTCGATAACCTGATGCTTGCGGGCAAATTCGGTCAGATCCTTTTCAGATCGCTCGAGCGCGGCCTGGATCCGCTTAATTTCCCTCTCAAGAAAGCGCCTGGCCCCGGAAGTGGAGTCAAAACGGCGCTCCTCATGCAGCCGCTTGTATTCCTCCACGACGGTGTTGGCCACGCTTGCCGAAAGCTCCGGATCGAAACTCTCGAAACTGACTTCAAACAGATCCGATTTCCGTCGTGCAGAGACGCTCAATCTGCCGCTAAACCTTGCCAGTATCGCTCTCTGGCGGAGCCGCTCGGTATCCTGTTCAGCCACTGGCGGCTGTTCAGCGGCTACACTAAACAGTTGTCTAAAACCGCTAATAAAACCACGCTGTTGTTCCAGACCACCAATCTCAGGATTGCGCTCCAGCGCCAGTTTCGAAATCACCGCGCTGGCCACCGATTCGCTACGCAATATGCTGGCCTGGGTCTGGAAGTACTCCCGTGGCCGATATTTGGTCTGCTCTACGTTCTGAAATTTGACGAGCCCCCTGGACTCCGGTATGACTTCGATCAGCGTGGTCGCCTTGTACACCGGCCGCATGAGCAGGGTGGCGATCAGTGTGGTGGCTACCACAACGCCGACAAAGGTCAGGATGGCCCAGCGGTACTTGACGATCGTATTCCAGATGTCCCGGAGGTCAATTTCATCTTCCGGTGTATCCGGATTTAGGCGTGGATCATAGATTGCAGGTTCACGATCCGGTTGCAGAGACTGGGTGATTGGGAATTGGCCCGCCGCACCGTACCAATCAGTATCGTTTCCCCTCATGCCCTCACGCTCTTATATGCTTTTACCGACGCTAAATATGCCCGTCAAACCGCGCCAGAAACCAACAAAGCCTTTCTTGAGAGCATTAGATCGCACCACAATGATATCGCCCTCTTGCAAGACAATATCGTTCTGCCGATTATCCCGGATGGCACGAAGATCCACATCGACAATCTTTTTACCCAACTCGTTTTGTCGAAAGACTTGTATGGAGCCTTCCTTGGCTTCAAATAAGGTCCCGCCGGCCATGGCAATGGCCTTCAAGATATTCATTTCACCTTCCATCGGATAGGCGCCCGCCCTTCTTACCGCACCCTCGACGAATACCACGCCGGCCTCTGGAACATGAATACTATCGTTGCCGCGCAGCACTGGATTAGACTGCGGGTCACCGTTCTCCAATAGCTGTTTTAAGTCGATAATATAATTCTGTGAGATGTGCTCACCGGTTTGGGGATTTTTGGTAGCAGTTTGAACATAAACCCTGATGCCTGCTTGCGCGGTTAGTCCGCCGGACTCTGATAGCATCTCCAAGACTGTCCTAGGTTTTCTTATGTTGTAAACACCTGGATTTTGAACAGCACCCATCACGGTGATCTGCTGCGACCGGTATTTATCTACGAACACCGAGACCTGGGGATTGTTCAGATAGTCTTTACCTAGCTGGTGTGCCAGAACGGCCTCGACCCCCCCGCTGGTCATGCCACCGACTCGAACTTCGCCAAGCAGAGGCAGGATGATGCTTCCGGCGCCGTTGACCCGAACCTTGCGATTGAGTTCCTCGACCTGAAATACGCTGATATCTAATACATCCCCCGGGCCGAGCCGGTACTCTTCCACGGTATGGCTGGTACTCGCCGTCGCGGTTCTCAGGACGGCTGCCGTTAGCTGCCGATTAATGGCCTGAGTCTCGGCTCGTGCGCGGGCCTGATGTTCTAATTGTGTAATTTCAGGGGACGTCTGCTGGCCTGCACAACTAAAAAGGCTCAGGGACAGTACCAGCAAAGAGCTGCTAACGACGGTGCTTGCGCTGGGGGGTGTGCTAAGCATGCCAGTCAAGAAAAAGATAGGTCATTTGCACTGCCGCGTGGTGTCCGTTTCCCGGTTCGCCAGAATTTACGAAGGAGTGCATTAGTCGCTCGACTCTGTGAGAACTATTCCCTCCCCCTTTTAAGGGGGAGGGCCAGGGAGGGGGTAGAGTATACGGCGGTTCTAATAATGGGAACCAAGGTAAACTGAAACGGTTTACCTTGGTTCCCATTAGTATGGGTGTCCGATTCCTACCGTACACTACAGACCGTAATGGGCAATTGATGATCCGGCGACCGGGGCGTGTGGACCATACATCTTTATCCGCCGGCCGCCGTGATCCGTGCATTTTATTCGCCCTCAGGCCTATCGACTACTTTGCAGGACTCGTGTCATTGTCGTTGTTGCCGCCACCGCCACCGCTGGTCGTGAGCGCAATGGCGCCGCCCCCAAGGAGTACCCCGGCGAACGCCTGCCCGGCACGGGTGAGATTCCACGCGGCCTCACCGGCCTCAGAGGCACCGGCCTCAGAGGCACCGGCCTTGGATGTACCGGCCTCAGAGGCACCGGACTTGGATGCGCCGTCCTTGTATGCGCCAGCCTCGGATGAGTCGTCCTCGGATGCACCGGCCTCGAACGAATCCTCGTCGTGGAACCCCTTTCTGGTTTCTGGAAACACGACCTTCACAAAGTTTCCGGACCGGCTATCCAGGGCTACCGCCTCACCGACTTTGATGGTCCGGTGTACGCCACTACCGTAGTGGTGGACCACGAGTGTCCCTGTGAGGGTGTGGATAACTGGGTTGCCGTCGTCGATCATCACCACGCCGCTCACGCGCCCACTCCCGCTTTCCGCAACCCGCAGAAAGGATCCGGGCCTGACGGACACATCCGCCGTAACGATTCTGAAGGGGATGCCTTCTTCAAAGGCAAATCGAACTCCGCCCTTTTCCAGATCGACCACGTATTCGTCTGCACTGCGCGTCACTGCGCCCACGGTGGCAGGCCCCAGATACAGGGCCCCGTCATTGCCGAGGCGAACGGCCGCCGAAGATTTGTCACCGGTACGAACGCGGTCGCCACCAAAATAGGCATAGGTGGTGTCTGTAATACGGATATCCGCACCCTGGGACTCGATGAGAACGGACTTGTGGGCCATAAGATTACCCAGGACAGTCCCTTCCTGGCCGGCTTGTACCAGCCCCGCAAGACCAAAAACTAGCAGGAAAACAGCTAGAACGATGATACTTCCAGCGACTTTTCTTTTGTCACACATAGGTCTATCCTCCTAAAGGTTAGACACCACATCAATATGGTGTTCGAAGCTTATGGAAATTATTGGAATTTTTCAAGTAAAATATTGCGGATCTGGGAAAATTCCGCAATTTTTTGCAACTATGCCCCGCGGGCAAGATGTATGCCTGGACCGATGATCGACTGCCACAATCATTCACTACCGGGCATAGACGATGGGGCCCGCGATATGGGGTATGCCCTGTGCATGGCCCAAGGCGCGGTAGCAGCGGGGATTACGACCATTATCGCGACGCCACACCATTTAAACGGCGTCTATACCAATCCCAGAAAACAGATACTAAAGGCTATTATGGAGTTCCAGACCGCCATAGCGGCGGCTGGTATACCGCTACGGATCTACCCTGGTTCTGAACTGCATCTCGTGCCAGAACTACCCACACAACTGCGCGAAGGTGAGGCATTAACCTATGCCGATAAGGGCAAGGCCGCCCTGGTGGAACTGCCCAAAAGAACCATCCCCACCGGGGCCGAACGGATTCTTGAGCAACTGTTGTATCAGGGCATCACGCCGGTCATCGCCCATCCCGAGCGCAACGCCACCCTGGCTAGTCATCCCGAGCGCGCCGCAGACTGGGTCAGCTGGGGTTGTAAGCTACAATTGACCGCCCAGAGCTGCGCGGGGGACTTTGGCCAGGCGATCCAGGCGGTATGCCGCCGCTGGTGCCAGGAAGGCCTGGTTCACCTGATCGCCTCCGATGCCCACCGCACCGAGCGGCGGCCCCCGGACTTGCGTGCTGGGGCCGATGTGGTGGAAAAATGGCTGGGTCAGAAGGCAGTCGACCTGTTTACCCGCATCAACCCCCAGAGGCTCATCGACGGTGTAGAACTCCTGGACCTGCAAGCAGATGAGCTAAGGCCGCCACCCCGTAAGCGGTCCCGTAAACATCACTGGCTTAGACAACTCACCGGCCTCTAGTTGTTACATCCTCTCGGTTAAACAAGATCCCCACCGCTACCCAAAACACCAATGCCGTCCCCGGTATTCTCAAATTGAAATCTCCTAGGCTGTGCACCGCCATGGCAAATATGCTGGCGAGTGCCGCTGACCGTATTGGCGTAAGGCTTTCCGGCATTACCCGATGCAACCAATAAGCGCCGGCCGCCAATATAATCAATGACCCAATAAACCCGAATTCAAGCAGGAACTCCAGCCAGTCGTTGTGGGCGTATTGCCATCTATGGGAAAAGGAAGCCGGCTGTACCAGACGAAAGACATCTTCGAAACT
>JAZFSS010000058.1:0-3207 GCA_036446275.1 Gammaproteobacteria bacterium
CTGGAAAACAGCCATTACATGCCCCATACCATTCACTTTCATGGCGTCGATCATCCATTTGTAGACGCTGATGGTGAAGGCAATGACGGCGTTCCGCTGACCAGCGAGAAACCGGTGATGCCGGGCAATGCGCGTACCTACGATTTACAGCCACGCCAGCCCGGCACCATGTTTTATCACTGCCATGTACAACCCCATGTACATATCATGATGGGACTGCAAGGCCTGTTTGTTGTTGAAGAAAACCGGCCAAACAACTGGGTACAGACCCTTAATGTAGGTGCCGGTCACGTGCGTGTTCCATCGGTTGCGGTCAAAGAAAAATATGACCGGGAATATGACCTGCAATATCTCGACATCGATGCCGATTTAAATAATATTATCCAACGTTTTAACGACCCCCGCCTGATTACCAGGGAGATGCATAACCGGTACGATATTACCGATGCAAAAAGCGATTATTTTACTCTCAACGGCCGGTCCTTTCCCTATACCTTCCGTGAATCATTGGTGATTACGAAGCCAAACGAGCGTATCAAATTACGCATCGTCAATGGCGGGAGTGTTGGAGTCGCATTGCATACCCACGGCCACAAGGCAACCATCACACATTATGACGGTGTGCCTGTAAAATCCGCGGCACGCATCACTCGGGACGTCGTTTGGATTGCCAGTTCGCAACGTGTCGATCTGGCTCTGGAAACTACAAACGACGGTTTACATTCCTATGGTAGCGGTATTTGGCTATTACACGATCACCAGGAAAAGGGCATAACCAACGACGGCATAGGGCCGGGGGGCAATATCAGTGCCATTGTCTATGAAAGTTACCTCGATGAGAATGGCTGGCCCAAAACGCAAGGAGTGGACTTTAACCAATTCTTCACGGCGGCCTATTACCGGAAAGAGATTCCGATCTGGGATAGTTATGCTGGAGAATTATTCTCCGAAGCAGGCATCGACTTTTGGATGCTTATGCGCCTGTTAGGATTTGGGATCTCGCTGGGGATCGTCGTGGCACTGATCATTGATTCCCTAAGAAGTCGCGGACCTTAGAGCGATCCATGACGCCTGCAATTTATATAATCGTTTTATCGTTGACGGCGAATACCATAGCAACCGTTCATGCCGAAACTCAAAGCCAATCAAAACAAACAGCCGCCCGAGACATGCAACATAAGCATCATCGTGAACATATACACCACAACATGACCCTGGATAAGGGCGGCATGGTGATGAATAATAATTTTACAAAACTTCCCCAAGACTGCGCGCGGATAAGCCGTGATTACGAGATAACGGTCTACGCGGGCACCGAATTCGCCGCGGATTATCCCGGCACCGTATTCGGCATGAGCAAGCATGAATATCTTGTTGAACCTTGCAGCCGTATTACGATCACCTTTACCAATAAGGATGAAGTGCGCCACCAGTGGATGATTCACGGCCTGCCTAGATATCTTTATCCGGGCGGCATGTTTCACCTTGAAGCGGCAGGGGGACATACTCAAATTGGCACCTTCATAGTGCCAAGTGATGACAAAACATATCTGGTGCATTGCGATATGGCTCAGCATATGGAGAAGGGCATGAAGGCCCAGTTGAAGGTCGGCAGGGGCAGTGGTGATCTATGGAGTATTCCGGGGATCAGTAGCGGGTTCCTACAGGATTCCTATCTGCCCAAGGAATCTTGGCTGTACCTTCTACTGTCATCCATGGCAGGGGTAGTGCTCACTACGCTGGTGATATCCCGCAAGGGGAACCCATAAACAAATCGGGTCGTGGGTCAGTTTGACAGTATTTAACACGGCGCTGGAGAGAGGGGAGGGAAATTCATTCGCTGCAGAGCTTTATAAGCATCTGTTTTTTATAAACAAATATGGGAATTACCCCAGCGAAAAAAATGTTTCTCCATAGGGAACTTTTTCGGACTATTGCTTTGCGATAGAAATCCCAATGTTATAAGATATCCCCAAAATAAAATATCATTATTTGGTAATAAACCTTATTACCGTTATGGTGATAATAAACTCCATAAATGTTTGAAAATCCTCTGTATTTTGACTGGGGAGGAGTGAGTAGTGAGCGCGACCCTTATTGCGGTTCGTTGTCAGGTCAGTGACTTTATCGAGCTGACCAAGCCGCGTATTACCTTGTTGGTCCTGGTTACCACGTTCACCGGCATTTGGCTGGCGGCCGACGGTGTGCTTCGCCCGGAACTTGTGGTACTCACTCTTCTGGGCACCGCGCTGGCGTCCGCCGCCGGCTGCGTACTCAACAACTACGCAGACCGTGAGGTGGACAAGCGCATGGCGCGCACACGCAACCGTGCCTTGCCCGCCGGGCGGATGGATCCCCAGCTCGCCCTCAGGTTCGGTTTGCTCCTGGGTATCACCGCCTTCGTGATCTTGTTTTTTACCGTCAATCCGCTCACGGCCTGGCTCGCGGCAGGCACGGTCTTTTTTTACGTCGGTATCTATACAGTTTGGTTGAAACGAACTTCGCCGTTGTGTACCGAGATTGGTGGTGTCGCCGGTGCATTGCCTCCGGTGATTGGCTGGGCTGCGGTTACCAACGAAATCGGCTGGCCGGCACTGGCGTTGTTCCTGATTATATTTTTGTGGCAACCGCCGCACTTTTGGGCACTGGCTTTGCTGCGGGCTAATGAATATCGCAATGCGGGCCTGCCGATGCTGCCGGTTGCGCGCGGCGTACGGGTCACGAAAATCCGGATGCTGATCTATACCGCGGTTTTGTTGCCGGCCACCGCTGTAATGTACGGGCTGCAACTCGTCGGGCTTGCCTACCTGATTGTGGCGTTGGGGTTAGGTCTGTTGTATCTAGGGTTAACGATTGATTTTGCCGGCAAGCCCGTCGCCCAAAAGAGCGCACGCCAATTGTTTGGGTTTTCCATCACTTATTTATTCGTACTGTTCGCCATGATGTTCGTTGATTGTCAGTGCAATGGAAGCATTTAACGATGGCCTCACGCCAAGGCTATGTTTAACTTCGAACCCGTAGCATTTAGATAAGGACTAATTTAGGTATGGCACTCGCAATTGTATTGATTCTACTGGTCATTGGTTCCCTCCTCTTTCACTTCTGGAGCCCTTGGTGGTTTACGCCGCTGGCCTCCAATTGGAGCGCGATCGATGACACCATGAACCTGACGTTCTGGGTAACCGGGACTGTGTTCGTTGCCGTCAA
>JAZFSS010000059.1:0-5404 GCA_036446275.1 Gammaproteobacteria bacterium
GGGACCCTAGAAATGGCAGAAGCGAAGAAGAAGGTAGTAACTATCGTCGGTGGCGGGAGCAGCGCGCACGTGCTGATCCCCTTCCTCTCGGGCGCCGGTCTCGAGGTCAACATCCTGACCCGCAGGCCCGGCGAGTGGTCCAAGGAGATCGAGCTCCAGCTGCATTCGATCCACAGTGAGGTGCTGGAGACGTTCAACGGCTCCCTGACCGAGATCAGCGGCGATCCAGCCCAGGTCATCCCGCAGGCCGACTACATCATCATGTGTATGCCCGTGTGCAAGTACCGTATGGCCCTCCACCACCTGGCCCCCCATGTGAATCGGAGAGAGGGGGTGTTCATCGGCACCATCTACGGGCAGGCGGGATTCAACTGGATGGTGGACGAGATCAAAAAGGAGTTCAGGCTGGACAAGGTGGTCACCTTTGCTGTGGGGCTGATCCCCTGGGTCTGTCGCTTCATCGAGTACGGGAAGGTGGGGGTGACCTACGGCTGTAAGGCGGTCAACGTGGTGGCGGTCTCTCCGCCAGAGCGCTTCGAGGACCTGAACGAGGAGTTGCTCAAGAACATCTGCGAGCGGTGGCTCAACAAGGGCGCCTTCGAACAGTCCAAAAGCTTCCTGTCGCTCACCCTGTCGGTGGACAACCAGATCAT
The DNA here is from genome assembly GCA_036446275.1 of Gammaproteobacteria bacterium. GTDB lineage: Bacteria > Pseudomonadota > Gammaproteobacteria > JAZFSS01 > JAZFSS01 > JAZFSS01. The sequence goes on from JAZFSS010000059.1 coordinate 654, forward strand.
TCACCCCTCTCGCTGCTACCAGCTGTTTCTCAACCATGGAGGCAAGTGGGCTACCAAGGAGGACATCCCCTACTTCTACAGGGACTTCGACGAACCCTCTGCCGACCAATTGCGCGACCTGGACGCCGACTACTCCAAGGTCCGCGAAGCAATCAAGGCCAAGTACCCAGAGAAGGACTTCAGGTACATGCTGAACTACCTGGCGCTCGAGCGCCTCTCCTACCAATCGGAGAACTCGGACATCCGCGAGTCCTTCGCCACCTCGGCCACCTTGGGAGCCATCAAGCCGCCGACGGTGCAGCAAGAAGATGGTAGCTGGGCCATCGACACCAACCACCGCTTCTTCACCGACGACATCGGCTATGGCCTGTGCATCACCAAGTGGATGGCAGACCAGCTAGGCCTGACCGTGCCCACCATCGACCGCATCATCGATTGGGTCCAGGTGCTCCGTAACGAGAAGCTGATCGAGGGGGACAAGCTACTGCTCGACAGCGAGGACATCACGACCAAGTTCAAGTCGGGCATCCCCCCGGTCTACGGTATGCAAACCATCGATGACGTGGTGGACTGACGCCCAACTGTGCCCCCGCGGCGGGCGACCATGAGGCGATGGAAGTCGCCAAGCCAGGCGATCAAGTCGGGCTTAAGGTAATCGAGCACGCCAGGGATCACGACGCTGTCTATGTGGTGACCTAAGCACGATCTAATTAAAATTCATTTTTCTCTTTGTGCCAGATTTGTGCCAGGATTTAGATATAAGTGAATGACCGCTTTTGGGGTGTGAAGCGGAAGTTCATACTTGAGAGTGGGCTATAGCCGCTTCCGACCCGAAGCGGTCATACGCTTCTTTATCAAAAACTTTCGCCTGCTTCGGAAATTTCCACAAAACTGAACTAGTATTCTATACGGACACGCCGGTCCACATATTACATTGCTGGATACTTAGGAGAACAACTATGTCTGCGTACTATATTTTGACCCATACGATCACAGATACTGAACGTTATCAGAAGGAATACATCCCCGGGGTGATGCCCTTTCTGGCAAAATATAAAGGCGAAGTCGTCGTGGCTGAATTTGAGACTGAACCTCTCCAAGGTGATCCGCCGAAAGGCGCTGTAGTGATCCGGTTCCCGTCCGAGCAGGCCATACGCGGCTTCATGGACGATCCGGAGTACAAACCGCTGAAGGACCTGCGGATCTCGATCACTACCGCGGCCAACGCAGTTATGGCTCCTGAGTTTAGAATGCCACAGAACTAAGCTTGATGGTTTAATTGCTCGGAAATCTGAGATTGCAACGTTCGTTAATGGTGGTGGCGTCACTTCTGCCTCTGAACCCACCACGTAGTGAACGGCTGCTTCTGGCCGGTAGCCGCTATTTGTAATGATGAAATTAGCGGCTGGTGAATGGCTGCTTTCTGGCTGGAAGCGGAACAGAGCTTCCAACGACCGCTGATAGCTGCATCCGACCCAATGCTGACATACGCCGTAAATGACATTTAGAATACAATTCTGACTGATAGACACTAGTTAGGCGTCAACATGACGGATACAGGAGAAGATTAATGTCCCTTTCTGACGCTGCAGATATTGCGGATGTATTGGCAATAATCGCAGTAATCGCTTCGCTCACATACGTGGGATACCAGATTAGAGAAACCAGGAAGGCCGTCCGTGCCGCAACCGCGCAGGCTCGTACTGATCTTGGTGTTCAACTCATATCATCACGATATACTTCTAATATTGCGGAACTGCTCGTAAAGTCGCTCGATAGCCCCGAGTCACTAACTAAGGTTGATAAATTTAAGCTGAAAAGTTTTTTTTCGGCGCATGTAAGGCATAGTCAGAACTTATTCTATCAACACAAACAAAAGTTACTAGATGACTACTTTTCATATGGTGTGGCAAGAACCACGGCTTACTGGATTCGCAATTACCCGTGGGCTGTCGATGAATGGGCAGCAGTTCAAAAATACATGCCATCCGATTTTGTGTCGTATATTAACGCGGAACTTGAAAGTCATCCTGCAAAGTATGACGCCTAACAAATCGTCGCACTGGCCACCTGGCTTGAGAGCGGTCCTCACCTTGAATAAATCCACTCATTCAACGGTCCCTTAGCTGGAAAGTGTAATTATATCGTGAGCGGAGTTTTCACACAGCCTCGGCCGTTTGCAGCTATTAGCAATGCTGAAATTTACACTTGGTCTATAGCCGCAACATGGCCGAAAGTGGATATTCAAAAAACTGGAGTCATGTATCTCTTTGTGCCAGATTTGTGCCAAATTTACTGGGGTTTAAACCATATTAACTGGGCTTTACTGGGACATTCGTGTTGGACAAACACCGCAAGTGACTGATTTAATTAAAAATAAAAATTAGCCTTTCCTTCTGAAAAGCCGCTTTTCAATTTTCTCGAATTCCCACTTTACTTAATTAAATCAGTGCGTTGTGGCACGAATCCCGTCTTTTGGCCAAAGTGCTGTGTCAGAATTGTGTCAGAAATGAGTTTTAAGTGAATGTCTGCACACAGCCTCCGCCAAGAACGGAAGTTTAAAAATTGGATCCAACCCCTTTTTTTTGCGACCTAACACCAATCCCTTTTTCGAAATCTTGGCGAGAGCGAGGTAGTCTGTGCCAGATTTGTGCCAACTTTACTGGTGTGCTCAAATGAGTTTGTGCTTTATACAGCCAATATACTGGCCAAAGCCCATCAGCCTGTTATTCTGATACTCCACAAAAGGCCTTGATTTCATCTCTGCATTGAGTCGCGGTTTCGGGTGAAAGGTCGGTTTTAACCCTAGGTTCAAATACCGAGCTACCGTCAAGATCTTCATCGCGAAAACGGCATAATACGTCGTCAGCACCGAAAAGTTGAGTATAACCAGCCCCATCATCAAAACGTGCAAAGACAAGGGGAAGTTTTGGAAAATTAAAGCAGACCGGGAATGGGTCATCCAATATGACATCATTGAGAGTGAGATGATCCCAGCAAGGACAACCGAAATCGCTCAAGCCCGGCATGGGCGGCCCTTCAAGATCGTCCCTGATGGCGTTGTATTTATCCAGAAAACGCTGTTGCTGGCTTTCATCGGCACGCCAAAAGGCAAGGCACAAGCCGTACAGCCCTTTGGTTTGATTTACCCCTTTCAATTCTTCACAGTCTTCCACCGCCGCATACGACGAATCTGCCATTACGGACAGCAGGAGGGCCAAAACACAGAGTGTAATGAGATTACGCATGACTAAATTCCCTTTTTTGGTTTGAAAAAGTCCTTTTTCAGTACTTTTTATACCGCAAACACGAGGTCTTTGTCAAAGACGGCAGGCGGGGCGCTGATCTCACTACTAAAGGATATGGGTTGTTGGGAACAGCCAAAGGTGACGGCTATATTCAAACTAAAACAGGAATTTCCCTACCAAAAGGGACCTGTATCAAAGAGAAAGACCCAACACGATGGTCGTAGGTTCGAATCCTACTCGACCTAGCACCAATCCCTTTTTTTCGAAATCTTGGCGAGAGCGAGGTAGTCTGTGCCAGATTTGTGCCAACTTTACTGGTGTTTAAACCATATTAACTGCACTTTATTGGGACAATAGTTTTGGACAAGCACCACAAGTGACTGATTTAATTAAAAATAAAAATTTACCTTTCTTTCTGAAAAGCCTTTTTCCTGTTTTCCAAGATTCCCACTTTACTTAATAAAATTAGTGCATTGGCGCACTTACCCCATCTTTTGACCAGAGTGCTGTGCCAGAATTGTGCCAAGATGAGATATAAGTGAATGGCCGCTTTTGGGGTGTGAAGCGGAAGTTCATACTTGAGAGTGGGCTATAGCAGCTTCCGACCCACAGCGGACGTTGGTGTGGTAGAGTTTTGAACGGCAGCAAACGAGCCTTTGCAGAACTTTGGAGAGCGTAGGATCAGGGGCTCCACGCTTGGGCTGTAATTCACATAGACATTGTTCGTTATTGGTTGGCAGCGCCAGTCAATGAATATATCGGCAATGACGATTCTTGCACTACCAACGTTGCCAGAGAAATGTTGCGGAAAATGTCCGCGTGTCGGAAGATGGCTCTGGCGTCCCCCGGAAAGAAAAAGTTACGGAGATCCCCGCAATGCACAAGAGTCAGCTTGCCGGATTCATCATCGACTGTCAGACCGACGATATCGACCAGGCTACAGCTTTCTGGTCTGCCGCACTTGGTCTGAACGCCGAGGTCGATCCCGATCCTGATGAATTAGATTATCGTCACCTGGAAACCCGGCCCGAAGAGGTGCATATCGAGGTACAAAAGATTGATCACGCCAGCCGTGTTCACCTGGATATCGAAACCGATGATATCGAGGCTGAAGTGGCCCGTCTGGAAGACCTTGGTGCCCGCCGCATTGCCGACATTCGCCGCTGGGTGGTGATGGAAGCGCCGACTGGCCAGCGCTTTTGCGTGGTCAGACCTCAACATGCCAACTTCGACCAAGTGGCCAAGCTGTGGGATTAGGGTCCTGAAAAAGGTGATAGGCGAATCAAGGAAGTGAGCCGATGGTTTTCACTGGCCTGACCGACCCGGCCGTGTTGACCACTACTGGCAGCAAAGCCATACTACCGGTTCACCTTGGTTCGGTAAGGAACTGGTTTATGGTTTATCGCCTGATACTTGTGCAAATTTCGCTGTTCTTGCTGTTGTCCGCATGCACCCAGAGCAACGTGCCCGATGTGTACATAGCGAAATTTGTTGTTGTTGCCG
>JAZFSS010000060.1:0-4038 GCA_036446275.1 Gammaproteobacteria bacterium
GTGGACTGCCTGTAAGATTTGGTCCTCCAGCTGAATGCGGTCAGCCAAGATTTCCCCCAAGTGCGATAAATCATCCGCCAATTCATCCGCGTGCCCCTTTAAAGCGGATTTTTCATATTTATCGTTGAATTCCAGGATCTGTGCCGTGGTTTCCAGAATGCGCGGGTATACCTGCTCCGCCACCTGCAACAGATGGGTTCTTTTTTCCTGCTTTTCGGCCATATACCGGTACAACTGAAAATGAGCGCTCGCTGTGTAGTCGATGAGGGCCTGACAAAACCGCTGCAGGGCCCGAGCAGTCCCATGCTCTTCCGAAAACGGACGGCGGCCCGCCAGATCCGTGTACAGCGCCAAGGTCTCCGTGCGGGTAACCACAAGGGTGGAAATCTGCTCCTTTGAGCCGGCGCGGCGGTCCTTACCCGTTCGTTTTTCCGTCCCCATCAGTGCCCCCTACCTCTTTTTGTTACAGATCGCGACAAATTGTATCAGAACCGCCAAATTTATTACGGATACCATAACTAACTGATTTATAAGAACATCACCTATCGCCGACGGCCCAAAGACGAGCCTGGATTAAAGAGGACCATACGCAATAAATCTTGACTAAAGTAGTCAACAATTATTATCATATACCCCAACAAACTACTTGGTATGAAAAGAAACGACATAAAGAGTACGTTTTTTACAACCTTACGATAAGATTTCGAGGAAGACCATGAAAATCTCTACAAAAGGGCGTCACGCCATTACCGCAATGATGGAATTGGCACTACGCAGCGAGCAGGGGCCGGTAACACTGGCCGATATTTCTTCAGAACAAACCATTTCGGTTTCTTATTTGGAACAATTATTTGCACGACTTCGCAGTTCGGGTCTCGTGACCGGGACGCGCGGCCCAGGTGGCGGTTACACGTTACGACGTCCCGCCACAGAAATTTCAGTGGCGGAGATATTGTACTCCATTGACGATACCGCACTTCCGATAGAGCGCTCCAGTCTGGAAACTGCTGGAAAAAACTCGGCAAGTCTGGTGCTGTGGGACCGCCTGAGCGGCCGGATTTACGACTATTTGGATGGCATTAGTCTCGCGAACGCGGTGGAATTGGGCCATGGAACAAGTGGTGGCCCAAACCCTAATAAGGGACTCTCCTCCAGTTTCCAGCGCAGCGCCGCTTAGGGCCCAATTTGTGCGGCCGGGACCGACCTGTTTCCTATAACCAATCTGGGGCAACCCGTTAATCGGGCCGTTCATTGAACCGAAAACCGAGGACCTCAGTCCCCGGTTTTTTTTGCCCTGATACCTTAGAATGCCCCTACCATTTCTCTTCCAGCCGTAAGCAAACGCAGGAAACGATTCAACTGGGATGAGCAAGACCGTACAGCAGCTGTACCCGGATTCGGTGGGCGAAATAGGGCTGGAAGGCTTATACCTTCAGCATAATCTTCACCAATTGGGCACTGCCGCCCAGCCAATGGTGTACGCTAATTTTATTACCAGCCTCGACGGCCGTATCGGTATTCCAAAACCAGGGGCCCAGACCCACCAGGTCCCACCCACGCTGGCCAATAGCCGGGATTGGCGTCTATATCAGGAACTCGCGGCACAGGCAGACATACTGATCACCAGCGCACGCTATTTCAGGCAACTGGAATCTGGAGACGCACAAGACACACTGCCGGTCGGGCCGCACGACGCCTACTCAGATCTCCGACAGTGGCGCATTGAACAGGGGCTTACACCACAACCGGCCGTCGCGATTCTATCCGCCAGTTTGAATATTCCACTAGCGGCATTACAGGCCTACCGGGATCGATCTCTATTTGTAGTTACCGGAGAAGCCGCTGATCAACGGCGTGTGGGCGCCATTGAGGCCGAGGGCATACGGGTGCTAATGGCGGACCCAGGTAGTCAGGTAACGGGAAAAGGGTTGCTTCAATGTCTCACTACCGAAGGCTTCCGCAGTCTGTATGCCATCGCTGGACCCCAAGTTTTCCATACCCTTACTTCCGCGGGCGTGTTGGACCGGCTGTACTTGACGGTTGCTCATCGCCTGCTTGGCGGCACGGAATTTGACACCTTTGCATGGGGAGAATCGTTACATCCGCCCGCCGATTTTTCCCTACTCCAGTTGTATTACGATCCCCACGGCCCGGCAGGCACGGGACAATGGCTGTCAGTATACGAAGCCAAATAAAAACGGGGCAGGATCGCTCCCGGCCGGGAAGGTCAGGGGTGTTCCCCGCAAGGCGCGGGTTCTACCGGAACTTGTCATGAAGAGAAAACCATTGCCGACATCACGAAAATCAATCTTTCGCGGCACAGTGGTGGACTTGGGCATAGAAAGCGTCGAGTTACCCAATGGCCAGCGCCTGGAGATGGAGATTGTACGTCATCCGGGGGGCGCTGCCGTGGTGGCTGTGGACAGCCGGCAACAGGTCTGTCTGTTGCATCAATATCGACACGCAGCCGGCGGCTGGTTATGGGAGCTTCCGGCGGGGAAACTGGATCCGGGCGAAACACCGCAACAAACGGCGGCACGAGAATTAGCGGAAGAAGCAGGACTGAAAGGCGGCTCCTGGCGATCCCTCGGCAACATCATCAGTTCTCCGGCTATCTGCGACGAGGTGATTCATTTATTTCTTGTCACAGAGCTACTCAAGGTTCCCATTCAGCATGAATCCACTGAAGTCATCGAAATTCATTGGGTGGAATTTACAACGGCCCTTGCGTGGATTCGCAAAGGTAAGATAAGAGACGCAAAAACCGTTACCGGCCTGATGTTGGCTGCCGAACACCTAAGGAACTTCTGACTTATACGTCATTGCGAGGAACGAAGTGACGTGGCAATCTCCAGATTACTGATTCCATAGCATGAGATTGCCGCGCTACGCTCGCAATGACGGAACTTGTTAGTTACTGCTAAAAACGGTCCGCGCGGCATCGACCGCAACCCCGGGTTGTATCTTGGCTCCGATTCCTGCCAATACTGCATCCAACGCGCCCAAACAGAACAATACGTTGCGCTGACTGCTGGCATAGCCCATCAGGCCGATGCGCCAGATCTTACCCGCCATTGAACCTAGCCCGGCCCCTATTTCCAAACTGTATTCTTCCAGCAGGCGGCCTCTTACAACGGCATCATCCGCACCCTCCGGTATAGACACTGCATTCAGTTGCGGAAGCCGTTCACCCTGTTTGACTACAAACGACAACCCCATCGCCTCGATACCGGCTTTCAATGCCTCGTGGTTACGTTGGTGCCGAGCCCAGGCATTCTCGAGCCCCTCTTCCTGGAGAATTACCAGTGCTTCATGAAGCGCATACAAGGTGTTTATAGGCGCGGTATGATGGTAAGCACGCTTTCCCCCGCCCCCCCAGTAACCGATCACTAGATTCAAGTCCAAAAACCAACTTTGCACCTTGGTGTTACGATTCTTTACTACCTCCATGGCCCGTTCGCTGAATGTGATGGGGGATAAACCTGGCACGCAAGACAAACACTTCTGCGTGCCGGAGTACACAGCGTCCAATTGCCAGTCATCCACCATCAAGGGCGAACCGCCGAGGGACGTTACCGTATCGACAATAGTAAGACAGTCATGTTGACGGGCGATTTGCGCCAAAACCTTTGCGTCGGAAATTGCCCCTGTGGATGTCTCCGCATGCACGAAGGCTAAGATCTTTGCGTCCGGATTCGCCTGTAACGTTGCTTCCACTTTATTAGGGTCTACCGCACTACCCCATTCGTCCTCAACCATGACCGCAGTGGCGCCGCTACGCTCAACATTTTCCTTCATGCGCCCGCCAAACACGCCATTCTGGCACACCACCACCTTATCTCCAGGCTCTACCAAATTGACGAAACAGGTTTCCATGCCCGCCGAACCTGGCGCCGAAACGGGCATGGTAAGTTCATTGGAGGTTCTGAACGCATAACGCAATAGTTCCTTTTGCTCATCCATCATGACAATAAAAGCCGGATCCAGGTGACCAATGGTTGGCCGGGACATCGCCTCCAGGATGCGTGGATTAACATC
>JAZFSS010000061.1:0-5484 GCA_036446275.1 Gammaproteobacteria bacterium
AGACACGATCCGGCCGGCGGGTTCCGGTAACAGACGCATGATCGATAGCGCCGTCATGGACTTTCCACAGCCTGATTCACCCACTAGCGCAAACGTTTCCCCGCGCCGAATATCCAGACTGACCCCATCCACCGCCCGCACCGCACGGGGTCCGTCCCCAATACGGGTGCTAAGGTCACGGATTTTAATCAGCACATTATTCAAAATAAGAATTCCAATTTCTAATAAAAATTATTAACCGCCAAGTACGCCAAGAGAACTAATGCAAAAAACCGCCAAGGACGCCAAGATATTCTTGTTAAAGCCAACTACTACATAGCTAAACAGTAAACACCAACATTAGCAATCTAACGTACTTTATAATTCCCTGCATTCAATAATTCCACTTCCACAGTAAGCATTGTTATTATTCCAATTAACCTCAACAAGCCAAGAACCAAACAATACTTGGCGTTCTTGGCGGTTTAAGCTTTTTCATTAATACCGTGGCGTTCTTGGCGGTTCATTTTTAAATATCAAAGCCAGCTAGGAACGCTTCACCAAACGCGGATCAAAAGCATCCCGCACCGCATCGGAAAACAGATTCGCGGCCAGTACCAAGGTAAACATGAACAAAAATGCGGCCGTCAGCGACCACCACACCACGGGCTCTCTGGCCATCTCCAGCCGGGCCCGATTGATCATGTTCCCCCAGCTGATCATGGTGGGATCAACGCCTACGCCCACATAGGACAACACCGCCTCGGCCAGCACCAGCCCGCTAAAATCCAGCACCACGGTAATCAAGACGATGTGCATAACGTTAGGCAGGATATGCCTGAGAATTACCTTCGTGTTCCTTACCCCAAAGGCCCAGGCAGCCTGGATATAGTCCACTTCACGCAACTTCAAGGTTTCGCCACGCAGCAAACGGCATAAGCCAGTCCAACTGGTCACGCCCAGGATGATACAAAGAAATAACAAACGGGCATCTGCTCGAACGGCGGTGGTTGTAAACTGGTCTGGGTGGTTAGCCATATAGACCTGTAACATCAGGATTGCGGCCGCGATCAAAAGCACCCCAGGGATGGAATTCAAGGTCGTATACAGGTATTGAATCACATCATCCACCCAGCCACGAAAATAGCCCGCCATGATTCCCAGCAGGATCGCAAAAGGCAGCATCATTAACGTCGTCAAGGTCCCGATGACCAGGCCCGTACGGATACTTTTCAGGGACTGGTAGAAAACATCCTCTCCCACCTTGTCCGTCCCAAACAGGTGATAGTAGGGACCGAGATTTGCGGCAAGCAAGACAAGTAATAACAACACAATGCCTGCAACAATACCGGCGCGCCAGGCGATCTCTGATTGGCCCGCGCCGATGCGCCGCAACTCTACAATGATTGAACTGCGGCGGTGTCTCGCCAGCAATATCCCTAACAAAACTACTATCGCGGTACCGGCAACCAAGGTTTGACCGGTGGCGGAGACAATACGCCGAGCAATGTCCTGCTTACGTTGCGTGGCGGGATCGTCCAAATGTGCGGCGCCATAGCGAAGCCGCGCATACACCCGTTGCTCAGTACCGTCCGCTCCTTGCACCGTTTCCTTGGCGTATAAATGGGCGGCAAATGGCTCTGAATAGGTCTTTTCCACTTGCGTGCGAATAGGCCCGACAACCCAGTCCCAGGCACTCAATACTTCGCCGGAATAATGAGTTGTTTCGCTATTGCCGGCACTGGGAAGCGCTTCGCGATAGTGCAGAGAGTCCAGCAGACCGATCACTACATAGGCCAGTAATACAACCAGGGAGGCCATGCCAAGACCGTTCTTAATTACCTGCAGCCACTGACTGCGCAGATGCTCTTGACGGCCCGCGTACAGGACAAATCCAATCACCAATGCCACCAGCAAAAAGATCAGTGTGTCGGTCCAGAGGATCACCGGCTTTATCACGTCGAAACCCATCATGCCGGAGGTGTCCCCTTGCGTGGATGTCGTATCATGACAGGCGAACTCTTGGATCAACCAGGGTGTACGAGATGTCCGTCAGAATCAGGCCCACGATGTACAGCACCGAGCCTAGAAACACCATGGCCCGCAGAATGGCGAAATCCTGACTGTTAATGGCATCGATGGTGTAACTGCCAAGCCCCGGAATGCCGAAAAAGGACTCCAGAATCAAACTTCCCATAAATAACATCGGCAAAACCACCACTACACCGGTCAGAATCGGAATCATCGCGTTCTTAAGAACATGGCCAAACAGGACTCGCGATTCCGGCTGCCCCTTGGCCCGCGCACTACGCACATAGTCCTTGTTAATTTCCTCCAGAAACAAGGTCCGGTACCAGCGGGTCCCTGACCCTACCCCGCCTATTACACCTACAACGACCGGTAAGATCAGGAATTTAATTGCGTTGAAACCACTGTCATAACCGGAAATGGGTACCAGGTGAAACAACTTACCAATTAGATACTGTCCGCCAATAATGTAAAACATGCTGGAGACGGACATGAGTACTACACATAACACGACGCCGGATAAGTCCAAATAAGTTCCTCTAAAAAAAGCGATTAACATGGCGAAGGTAATGTTGAGCAATAGCCCGACAGTCAGCACCGGTATAGCGATGGCCAGACTCGGCCACATGCGCTGGCTAATATCATGATTGATATCACGTCCGGCATCGGAGATACCAAAATCAAAGACAAAAAGCCTTACGGATTTTTCGAAAAAGATGGTATCCGTCAGACGCCCCAGGCCACTAGTGTCTGAGGCATATAGCAAGGGCCTGTCGTAGCCATGCTCTTGCTTCCACTTTTGGATCGCCTCGGGAGTTACACGCTTTGCCCCCAGCTGCATGCGCGCCATATCATCCGGTGTATTTACAACAAAAAACAGCGCAAAGGTAAGCAGATTGACGCCAATCAATATGGGAATGGCATATAAGACCCGGCGCACAATGTAGGCGAACACGTCAGTTTGCCTCGCTTTTAAACATCTATTGCGTCACTACCGGCACCGGCGGAACATGTTCCCGGCGCCAATAGAGGTACATGGCGGGAACAATCACCAATAGCAGTAACACGAGCAGGGACACCAAAGGCCAACGCACGGGACGATTCCATTCGGCGCGCTTTTCCGCCCGCGTCAGGGGATCGATACGAATATACTTCAGGGTGTTATTGGCCATGAGATTTGGCTTGCCATTGAAATGCCAAGCGTGATGGAGACTGAAGTCCTTGGGATGATAGCCCCATAGCCAGGGACTATCACGGCGAATGATTTCTGTCATCTGCGTAATTATTTGCAAGCGCTTAGGTCCGTTTTCCATGTTCTTCATCCGCTCGAACAGCTTATCAAATTCCGGATTGGCGTAATTGGCGGCATTTTCACCACTACTGTCCACCTTGCTATTGGGGCCGTAGAGCAGAAACAGGAAGTTTTCCGGGTCCGGATAATCCGCGTTCCATCCCCATTGAAATATCTGGGCGTTGCCCTTTTCCATCTTTTGCCGGAAACGGTTGTAGTCAGTGCTGCGGATCACTAATTGTAAACTGAGTTTATCAAACTGCTTGCGCAACCAGTCCAACCGGGCCTTGTCATCAGGTCCGCCGGCCGGTGTGTCTAAATGTAGCAACAGTGGCTCGCCGGTCTGCTCATTCCTGCCATCCGGATAGCCCGCTTGTTTCAATAATCGACGGGCCTCTGCTATCGATTTGCGCCGGGGGCTACTGCCAACCCATTCATAAACATAAGGATTAATGCCTTGCGGGCCTGATAGTTGTCCGAAGATACCGGATGGTAGCGGGCCGTGGGCCGGGATACCACGGCCGTTCAAAAATATGGAAATGTATTCTTCGTAATCCACCGCAATGGAAATCGCCTGACGCAACTTGCGGGCGGATTCACTAAACCCCCCGACTACCGGGTCTCGCATATTGAATCCCATGTAATAAATGGAAGTAGCCACAGCGGTACTCAGTCGAATCCCCTTGGCCTGCATATCGTCAGTTAGTCCAACCTCGCCGCCACCACCAATACTGATCGCCTGATCAAAGCTATCAGAACCGATGCCCGATGAATCGTAATATCCCTGTAGAAATTTATTCCAATAGGGGATGGTTTCCTTCTCCAAACTGAATACCACGCGATCAATAAACGGCAAAGGTTTCCCTGCATCAACGAGCAGCCCTTTGGCACGGTCATCTTCTTCTCCGTCTTGTGGGTACACTTCATTATGAAAGTTGGGATTGCGTGTCAAGACCATCTGCCGGTTCGGATTATTGACCGTCAGCATGTATGGGCCGGTACCAATGGGAAACCAGTCCAGACTGATGTTGCGATCCTTTAATCCCGGCTGGCTATAAAACTGCTCTGCCTCCGGCGGCATGGGGGCGAAAAAAGGCATGGCAAGCCAGTACACCATCTGCGGGTACTTACCACGCACGGTAATGCGGAAAGTGTACCGATCTATGATCTTGGCGCCCTCCAAGGGCCACCGGGTCAGATCCAGGTAGATCATCTCCTGTCCAGTGGCCGCCTGTTCCTGTTTGTAAGCTTTATCTAATTGTTCCGCTAGATCTTTCAATCCCACGATATATTCGCTCATGAGGCCGAAGATCGGGGAATGCACCTTGGGATGGGCAAGGCGCTTGATCTGGTTCACGTAATCCGCCGCCACCAACTCGCGAGTGCCGGTATTCGCAAAATCTTCCAGGGCAAAAACGGATTTGATATCCCCTTCGTCCAACTTCAGATAAAGCGGCCGGCCGTTTCGATCTTTGGCGAAGGCCGGGTGGGGTTGATAGTGAATGCCGGCACGTATCACCAAATCATAGGTCGTATAGGCGATCTCATTGACTGCTACATCAGATGGCAATTGGAGACCCGCCGCATTTAGATAGTCCGGTTCCGGCACCTTCTCCGCGGTCAGTGGCACTAGCTCATAGGGGCGTCGCAGATAATGGTATTGCAAGGGCGGCTCATAGATCTGGGCAATGAACCTGTATTCGTCGGAACTATAGGAGCGGGCCGGATCCAGATGTTTAGGGCGATCAGCGAAAGAAGAATACGAGATATTCTTGTGGGCATCCGAGGCGGGATAGGGATTATTCCAGTTCGCTTCGCCACAAGCCGTCAGCATGGTTAAGACAGCCAGCCACCATCCCAAGCCAGTTATGGCTCGCAGGCCGTTACGAGGCATCAGCCAACCGGTCCTGCGATAGATTATCCACCATCAATCCTATTCACCCTCGTTAAATCACTCTTCCAGCGCATACTTAATACCAGGCCGCCCAAGCCTGGATTATAAACACCCCTCAGCCGGGATTCATGGGACAACACCCCCCCTTTGCCTGATCTTCAAATTCAGGTACCGTAACCAACGCCGGATACCTCCGTCTACCTGACAAGCTTGCCGGGTATTTACACACCGAGACAACGGGATACCGATAGCTTATGGGATTTCTAACTGGAAAACGCGCACTAATCGTAGG
>JAZFSS010000062.1:0-2794 GCA_036446275.1 Gammaproteobacteria bacterium
TGCCCCCATCTCCTTAACCATTGTCCGGTTGTTGGGCTGACTACCCGAGTTATCGAAATACTGTTCGCGTAGATACTTGATCACATCCCAGTGGCGTTGCGTCAATTCAACGCCTTCATCGGCCGCAATCGCTTCTGCTACTTTCTCGTTCCAATCCTCGGTATTGACCAGATAACCCGTCTGGGTAACTTCAATCTCCTTTCCGTCTACCACGATAGCCATAGTTCACTCCTGTTACTGTGTTCAACGAGACAAGATATTACCCTGGAAACCGGGGATTCATCCAGCCGATATGGTGATTAGAAATGATCTAACGATATAGTCGACCAGTTGCTGACACCAGAGATGAAGCGCTAGATGGACCTTTAATTACAGCCTACCGCTAACTGTTTGTATCCGTCACCGCCCGAATGCTCTTGTGGGGTAAAAACAGGCCGAATCCCATTTTTCGCCCTGGTCCCAGGCCCTGTTCCTGCAATCGAATCGCCGACTTGGGTGCCAGGTCCGCCAGCATGATACTGCGGGAATAGATAGGACCGTTCGGCGTCCTAGTCTTGTTTATTCTGCCACAGAGCATTTTTTGCGTCTCGATACCTTTTTCTGTAAGGCCGGCCGCCACCTGCTCTAGAAACTCTTGTTCTTCCTGCTCCAACCCGGTGGTTTGCACATAGCGGGCAAACATCGTGGACAGCGCGCTTAACGGTCGTGTCTTTACCGCACCTACTCGCATCGAAAAACCGTCCACATCCAGGGTCAATCCAATCAAGGCCTTGGCATCTTCGAGACGCTTCTTAGGCAATCTTAGCGCCATCCGGGTACGTCGAGAAACAACCAGTACCTCGTTATCCGGATCTTCAGGTCGATACCACCCATTGCCCGATTCCGCTACATGGATTAAATGAATGCCCGCCTGTGGCTCATTGGGTAACCAAGGTAGCGCATTTAGCAAGGCCTGGGACAAGGCATGGGCATGATCCAGCGGCAGACATCGGCACTCAATGGCGTAAAGTACGTCCACAATGTTGTCAGGCACGACAAAGTCCTGTCTATCGCCTGATTCATCCTGCCAGAACATAGCCCTACTTCGGCCCTTTCGCAATAGAGGAAAACGCGGCTTCCAGCCGATCTTCCCAGTCGTCCGGCGTATCTTGAAATGGCGGCCGGACGTCCATACGGAAAAACACCTCACCACTACGCGCCCTTTCCTGCACTACCTTTACCAGATCCGCAAAGCAGACCATTTCATACTGTTGCTGCAGCAACATCTCACTTAGCCATAACATATTTAGGGAAGCTCTGATTTAGTTGTCATTCCGGCGCAGGCCGGAATCTATGTCTTTAAAATCTCTGGATCCCGGCATTCGCCGGGATGACGACAAGGGAATTAATCAGAGGTTCCTTAGAACATTATACCGCCTCTTTACTCGAAGACAGATTCAAGATAGAAGAACGGGTTAATCAGATACGTATCCAAAAATCTGGCATCTGATGTCTGTTATGTACCTGCAATTCGATCGTAGTATCGCGCACGATACAAAAGGCGCCGTCGATCCGGTTGCGCGTGGTCCTCAAAGGCTGTTCGGCCATGCAGGACATTGTTACAGATAATGCCTTGGCCAGGGGTAAGGCGCAGCCGGAATACACAGGCTGAATCGCCTTCCATCAGCTTACCTAAATGCGCCACGGCAGCCCTTGTCGTAGTATCGTGGCGCCACTCGATATTTCGGCTGCGCGCCGTATACCGCATATGCAAACTGCCGGTTTCCCCCTCTATCGAAAACACCGGCCCGGTCCGCGCTCCTCGTAATTGCACGCCGTCCTCCACATTAGCGGGGATTGTCAGGGTGTCCGGCCGCATTAACGCCGCGACAAACTCCGGATTTTCGTCCCGCAGTTGCAAATAGACCATTTCATGGTCAATGAGAAGATTGTCACCGCCCTGAGCCGCTGCCGACACGCAGTGCATAATCACTCCGCGCACCTGCTGATGCATGGGATTATAATACCCGTCGGTATGCCAACTGAGAGCCCGGTTGCTATAAGGAATATAGCGACGGGAATCCCCTCCCGCCACCATCTGTAGCGAGCTAATGGCGTCTTCGTCGGCACGCAGGTTTTTGTCCAGCCGGCGCAAACCGAATTCCGTCCCTAAAGCCTGTATCAGGGCCTTGTCCGCGATACCCCCGGTCTGCAGGCAATACACGGCCATATTGGCCCGTCGGCAACAATCCGTAATTTGCCGCCGTTCCGACGCAGCGAGTTGCCGGCCATCATGGATTTCCACCATGAGCTCATCAATGGTATTGGGAAACATGGCCAGCTTTTTTTGCCGCCACTCCAAGTAGGCCGCCTCATCATCCAAATCGAACGCTGCGCCCATGGGTGCCTCATTTACAGGGATGGAGTGGTTGGATGTCATGGCTTCTGGCAGAAGTTGAAAAGCTCAATCTCAATCTTAGCGTGGCAATTCTGAATAAAAACCCTACGTTCACTCAGATATTGTCGCTAGGGACGCACTTGGAAAAACACTCGAAGGGACTATTTGCGAATAATCAGACCAGCATAGCTCACGATACCGTCCTTGGCCGTCCAGTCCAGTACATTATACATTGCTCAATTAGCGTCCATCCAGCAAGAAGTACGCCCGCCAAATCCGCAGCCTTGGCCGACCATGCATATGGATTCCTGATGCTACTTTACTATATCCTATATAAACTTATGATTTATAAATGGTTAATGGGGCGCATAAAAATATGCTCGAAAGTTGCCGGTCACGATATCACATCGTTACTAT
>JAZFSS010000063.1:0-4354 GCA_036446275.1 Gammaproteobacteria bacterium
ATACGATCGGCTCTGTTATGGCGCCAGTGCGGCGGTAATCGGGTATTCCTTCTGCTGCGCCGACGGGCCATCCTGGAGGAGGCGGATCAGTTGCTTCAGCAAGCCTTATAGGCCGCTGTTCATCTCGCGCCACAAACAGCACCGGGGGTCGGGTTGGAATCAAGGCCCGCAACCATCGAAGCATCGGGTAGTGTCTCAATTTGGATCGCAAACCAGAGAGGGCAGGACGTCCCCGTCGCTTAATCTCGTTGTGCCGTCCATGGCTTCACTCGAATCGGAGGCGTCTCGCGCCACTATCCGTGTTCCGCTCGCCGCCTACGACGCGCCGGGCACGTCCTGCCCTCTCTGTGTTATCCCTTCGAATTGCGTCAAACTGACCCACGACCAAGCATTGCTATTATGGGCGACATACCAATCTAAGGTGTTATATTACGCAGTCTTTGCATCCGTGCAGCGACGATAGCAGGATCTTCCATGCAGAATAGCTTTTCTTCCCGCGCCACACTATCGGTAGGTAATACCCACTACGAGATTCAGCGCATTGATGCACTGGAAACAATTGGTGATGTCGCCAGTTTGCCCTTTTCCCTGAAAATTCTGTTGGAGAATCTACTTCGATTTGAGGACGGAACTACCGTTAACCCTGGGGATATAGAAGACCTCGCCCGATGGAGTCCTGCGCGGGCAAAAACCAGCGAGATCTCTTTTCGTCCGGCCCGTGTATTGATGCAGGATTTTACCGGCGTTCCAGCTATCGTGGATCTGGCCGCCATGCGAGACGCGATGAAACGGCTCGGTGGAGACCCGGATAAAATCAATCCATTGCAGCCGGTGGAACTGGTAATTGACCACTCTGTGCAAGTGGATCGGTCGGGATCCTCCGATGCCGTCGAATTTAACGCGGCACTGGAATACAAGCGCAATCAGGAACGCTATAGTTTCTTGAAATGGGGCCAGAAGTCGTTTAGCAATTTCAAGGTGATCCCGCCGGACACGGGTATTGTTCATCAGGTTAACTTGGAATATTTGGCGCGTGTCACGTTCAGTCAATCGCACAACGGATCGATACATGCCTACCCCGATACCGTGGTAGGAACCGATTCCCATACAACCATGGTTAACGGCCTGGGGGTTTTAGGCTGGGGCGTCGGAGGCATTGAGGCCGAAGCCGCCATGTTGGGACAGCCTATCTCGATGCTGGTCCCCGAGGTGGTGGGTTTCAAACTCACCGGTTGTTTGCCTGAGGGGGCTACGGCGACGGATCTTGTGCTGACGGTAGTGGAGATGCTCAGAAAGCAAGGGGTGGTTGGAAAGTTTGTGGAATTCTTTGGTGATGGGCTGGATCATTTATCCTTGGCGGATCGTGCTACGGTCGCTAATATGGCGCCGGAATACGGCGCTACCTGCGGCATTTTTCCCATCGATATCGAGACCTTGAATTATCTGCGGCTCACCGGCCGGCCCGCGCAACAGGTCAATCTGGTAGAAGCCTACGCAAAGGAGCAAGGGATGTTCCGCGCACCAGGCACAAGCGATGCAAATTACAGCTCAGTATTGGAATTAAACCTTGAACGGATCGAACCAAGCCTTGCCGGTCCGAAACGGCCCCAGGACCGTGTTCCGCTAACCCGCTCCAAGCCCTTGTTTCAGCAGGCCCTAGCCGAATCAAGGCAACCAGGAGATAGCGGCCAAGATACCACGGGAAACGTCGTGATGGACGATGAAACCATCGGGATCAGCGATGGCGCAGTGGTGATTGCGGCGATTACTTCCTGCACCAATACCTCCAATCCATCGGTAATGCTCGGCGCGGGACTGCTGGCAAAAAAAGCGGTTCAACGAGGGCTCAAGGTCAAGCCCTGGGTAAAGACCTCCCTGGCGCCCGGGTCCAAGGTGGTAACGGACTACTTGCGGCGGGCCGGCTTGTTGACGGACCTGGAAGCACTAGGTTTTCATGTGGTCGGTTACGGGTGTACTACTTGTATCGGAAACTCCGGGCCTTTACCGCAGGCCGTATCCGAGGCTATTTCCAAACGCAACCTCACCGTGTGCTCGGTACTGTCGGGAAATCGCAATTTTGAGGGGCGTATTCATGCCGAAATACGCATGAACTATCTCGCTTCCCCACCTTTGGTGGTTGCCTACGCGATTGCCGGTACCATGAATTTTGATCTGTACAACGAACCTCTTGGCGCTGACTCACAGGGTCAGCCGGTGTATTTAAAGGACGTTTGGCCTTCCCAACAGGAGATTCGGGATGTAGTAGCCGGCAGTGTCGATACCGACCAGTTCAGAGAAATCTACGCCCATGTGGATCAAGGCGAACAGCGATGGTCGAATCTGCCTACCCCCGACGGTCAATTGTTCTCCTGGCCGGCGGATTCCACCTACATCAAGCCCCCGCCCTACTTTGATAACATGGCGTTGAACCCTGAGGCGATTCGCGATATTACAGGCGCAAGAGTGTTGGCACTGCTGGGAGATTCCATTACCACCGATCACATCTCACCGGCGGGGGCAATTCAAGCGGACACGCCGGCAGGCAAGTATCTCCTGGCCCATGGCGTAGCCCGTGACGAATTCAACTCGTTGGGCTCGCGCCGCGGTAACCATGAGGTCATGATGCGTGGAACGTTTGCGAATATCCGCTTGCGAAACCGGCTGGCGCCGGGCACGGAAGGTGGATTTACGACCCATGTGCCGAGCGGTGAACAAATGTCGATTTTTGATGCCGCGGCACGCTACAAAAAAGAGCATATCCCCCTAATCGTTGTCGCCGGCAAGGAATACGGTTCCGGGTCTTCCCGGGATTGGGCGGCCAAGGGCCCGCGCTTACTGGGAGTTCGTGCAGTAATTGTGGAAAGCTACGAGCGCATTCACCGTTCCAACCTGGTCGGTATGGGGATTCTGCCCTTACAATTCATGGACGGGGATTCTGCTCAGAGCCTGGGATTGACCGGCCACGAGCGGTACGATATCCAGGGACTGGAGCGTGGCAATCCGGCCCAGGTAGCGGTGACTGCGACCGCGGAGGGTGGCGACCAAATTTTATTTTCCAGCCAGGTTCGCATTGATACGCCGCAAGAATGGGAATACTACCGGCACGGCGGTATTCTTCAGTATGTACTGCGCCAACTGGCCGCATGAGAATCTGATGCCGATGGAACTGACAACACTAACCGCGATCTCCCCCGTAGATGGCCGCTATGGCGCCAAGTGCGAGGCGCTACGGCCGATTTTTAGCGAATTCGGATTGATCCGGCATCGAGTGTTAATTGAAATCCGCTGGCTGCAGTCCTTAGCCGCGCACGTCGACATCGCGGAAGTGCCGCCATTTAGCGACCACGCCGCAAGCCTGCTCGATAACATCGTGGATAATTTCAGCGTACAAGATGCACGTCGAATAAAAAACATTGAAAGCACTACCAATCACGATGTAAAGGCGGTTGAGTACTTTATAAAGGAAAAGATCGCCGGCAACGAGGAGTTGCAGGTAGTGAACGAGTTTATTCACTTTGCCTGCACCTCAGAGGACATCAATAATCTCGCTTACGGGTTGATGTTACGGGAGGCCCGGGGACAAGTGCTGTTGCCGGGAATGGATGAGCTTGTGCAAGCCTTTACAGATCTTGCCCATCGCTATGCCGGCCAGCCCATGTTATCCCGCACCCATGGCCAGCCCGCATCCCCGACCACCTTGGGCAAGGAAATAGCAAATGTTGTATACCGATTGCGACGCCAACGGGAGCAACTAGCCGGCGTGCCTATCATGGGTAAGATCAATGGCGCGGTGGGTAACTACAATGCCCACCTTATCGCCTATCCCGATATCGATTGGGAAACCCTGGCACAAGAATTCGTGAACGATCTGGGGCTGGACTGGAACCCGTATACCACCCAAATCGAACCCCACGACTATATAGCGGAACTGTTGCATGCCGTAATTCGCTTCAACACCATCTTGCTGGACTTCTGCCGGGACATTTGGGCGTATATTTCCATCGGTTACTTTACCCAAAAAACGGTGGGCTCTGAAGTCGGTTCTTCCACCATGCCACACAAGGTAAATCCAATTGATTTCGAGAATGCTGAAGGCAATCTTGGCATCGCTAACAGCCTGGCTAATCACCTAAGCAACAAGCTTCCGGTATCAAGATGGCAAAGGGATTTAACAGACTCCACGGTACTTCGAAATTTGGGGGTCGCGATCTCCCATGGAATCATCGCCTATGACTCCTGCATAAGAGGAATAGGGAAACTAGAGGCAAATCCCAAGCGTACCAGCGAGGATCTGGATGCCAATTGGGAAGTACTCGCGGAAGCAGTGCAAACCGCTATGCGGCGTTATGGCATC
>JAZFSS010000064.1:0-6755 GCA_036446275.1 Gammaproteobacteria bacterium
CTCCACCAGGGTTATTGGACCCGTGTGGTCATTGATACTCAGGTCCAACATTGCGGTAACCGCGTAACGGCCTTTGGTGGACAAACGCATAATTTAACTCCCGACTCTCTACCCCAACCCAACCCTTGAACGGCTGATTCCGGGGCCATAAAAATTACCTGACTAGTTTAGTCAAGATTTATCGTCAGGGCAAGGGAAATCGTTAGCCGTAAGACTAGAAAGAGAGTTAGGTTAATTAGATAATTATATGAATAATAAATATTTTTTGTTACCAGAAACATTCTAGAGCATAGTAGCAGAAAGGATCAATAATGTGTGCCGATTCAGATTTTATCTGGCAGATAGTACCCGACCATGAACTTCCAAAAACGACCCGAAATCGTCATTCCCCCGTCATTGCACCCCAGGAGTACTTCCTCAGGATGGCTATGTCATCCTTCAGGACACGAGCATATGTCTTTAGCTGCGAACGAAGTGCGGCAGGAAGTAATCTCCAACAAGTTGCCACTTGATCAGAAGATTGCCACGTCGCTACGCGACTCGCAATGAACAGGAATTGGCCGGATACCCGAAAAAGCGCCGGGCACATGTAAATCCCGCCCTACAAAATGGAGGATTGGGATCAGGTCTAACATTCCAACACGCTCTTTGATTTTACAAAATCATTCCCGCTTTCACCGAATGTTGGAATGTTAGACCTGACCCTTACCTCTACTTTAATGACGGATATTATCGCTTGGTTTTGACGGGCCGCGCGACAATTCGATTACGGTTTTTTTCCACTGTACGGGTGCTGACTCCCTTTACACCTACAAGATCGTCGATGGTTCGGAACGGGCCGTGGACACCACGGTACTTCACAATGGCAATAGCCTTGCTAGGCCCGATGCCCACCATCTGTTCAGTAAGTTGTTCCGGACTTGCCGAGTTGATATTTAAAGGCTCGGCTAACAATGGTGTGCAAAACAGCGAGGTGATCAGTAAATACAAACGCAGATAGAACATGGGACACTCTCCTTGTGTTGTTGACTGGTTCTCAGGCAGCAATCTTGGCAGCCTGTTGTCGCTGGCTTCAGATTAATGTAATCCGGCGCCAATGGGAAAAGGTTACCATCTCTTTTCAGTTCGTCAATACGGCAATTTCGGAATTTATTGTCAGCAAAACGCTCGCCGGGTTGTCAGCCTGGATCACGGGACGACCGACAACCAGGTAGTCAGATCCGTCTGCCATCGCCGTAGCCGGTGTCGCTACCCGCTGTTGGTCACCGACGTTGTCACCCTGTAAACGAATACCCGGCGTAACCAGCAAGAAGCCGGCACCGAGATCGGTCCGCAACCGCCTGGTCTCCTTAGCAGAGCACACAATACCGTCCATGCCGGTTTCATGGGCCAGCCCAGCCAATCGGGCAACATTCGCAGCAGCATTACCCGACAGCCCTACTGCCGGCAGATCGGCATCACCAAGACTGGTCAAAATCGTAACTCCCACCAACAGCGGGCTTCCCGCGCCGGCCGCCTCAAGAGACTCACGCGCAGCGACAAGCATCTTGGCGCCGCCCAAGGTATGGACGTTGATCATCCAGACACCCAATTCGGCCGCGGCCGCACAGGCCCTCGCCACGGTATTGGGTATATCGTGAAATTTCAGATCCAGAAAAACGTCGAAATTTAAGCCGATCAGTTGCCGCACAAGTTCCGGCCCGGCTCGAGTAAAAAGCTCTTTGCCAACCTTAAGCCTGCATAACTCGGGATCCAACTTAGCCGCGAGGTCGAGCGCCTGACGAGAAGACGGAACATCCAACGCAACGATTACCCGCGGGCCTTGGCTAATTGGCTTCATTGAAGTCACCCATACGGCCCCTCGCCACCTGCACCATGCACCCTGTAGATATGTAGCTGCCTAAATCCCTGGATCTGCAGGACACTATTCGCCTTCAACTCCATGGATCGGCTTCACGGTATTCCAGTTTTTACAACTCGGACAATGCCAGTGGAGCACTTTTCCCGAAAACCCGCAGTTAGAACATTTGTAGACCGGTATGTTCTTAATTAACTGTTTTAACAACGGCCGGACCAGGTTCCTCAGGTTCATCAGATTGCTCTGAGTCCGGATCTCTCCATGGGATAAATTAAGCTCTACCAATCTTTCCAACCCGCGCACCGAGGGATGCTCCTTAAGCTGGTCTTCCACAAAATGTGCGGCCTGTTCTTCCCCCTCGTATTCAAGAATCAAATCCGCCAGCACCAGTGTCACAGAGACACCTTTATAGCTGGCCATTACCTCTCTGAGAAACGCAATCATTTCGCCGGGATTGTCCAGCGCTTCATAACACGCGCGCATAGGCGTCAAAATTTCGGGCAAATATTCCACGTCCTGCCGCTCGACCCTACGATAGGCCCGTGTAGCAAGCTTAAGATCGCCTTGGAGCTTGGCTAGATCACCTTGCATAATACTGGCCCGAACACAATTCGTATCGTATTTGAGTGCCCGCTTCAGCATTTTGGAAACATCGCTGTAATCCCGCTCTTCAAACGCTTCTTGCGCAAGTTCACAGTAAAAGTGCGCGATTACCCTATCCATAGGGGTATCTGAATAGGCATTCAAACGGACCGCGGTCTCCGCCGCCCGCCGCCAGTCTTTTTCCTGCTGGTAGATCTTCAACAGATCCTGTAAGGCCGGCACTACATGGGCGTCTTTATCAATGAGCTCCCTGAATAAGCCTTCAGCTCGATCCAATAGCCCGGCACGCATGTAATCCTGGGCAAGTTCTAAAAGCGCGTGATCACGTTGCTGCGCACTGAGGGCTGGCCTGGCAATCAGATTCTGGTGGACTCGAATCGCTCGATCCACCTCGCCACGTCTTCGAAACAGACTCCCTAACGCCAAGTGAGTCTCTACCGTATCGCTGTTCACATCCAACATTTTAATGAACACTTCGATGGCCCTATCCGGCTGCTCGTCCAATAGGAAATTCAAGCCCTTTACATAGTCGGCACCGATGCGAGGCTTGCCCCGGACGCCGGCCTTGGCCGCACTGTGCCTTGCCGCCATCCACCCGGACGCTGCTGCGACCGGCAGCAGTAACCACAGCAAATTCAGAATCTCAATCTGCATCT
Source organism: Gammaproteobacteria bacterium (assembly GCA_036446275.1). GTDB lineage: Bacteria > Pseudomonadota > Gammaproteobacteria > JAZFSS01 > JAZFSS01 > JAZFSS01. Next base: position 3,118 of record JAZFSS010000064.1, read on the forward strand.
TCTGCGGAAATCGAGCGCAGCATTACGACTTCCTTTTCTACTACACTCAAATCGCGGCGTAGGCGGCGCGCTTCATTGGCAAGCCTAACTATTTTGAACATACTGCCGATTATTCCTAATATCACACCTCCCGCAAGTGCCAGCACAACGATTAATGCAAGCGGGACTTCGCTAGTACCCAGGTAGTAGTTAAACGCGACAGGTTGGGCATTCAGCACCGCAAACGATATCCCCAAGATCACTGCAAGGAGCACTAAAAGGATTCCCAGAATACGACCCATAAAACCTCCCAGCCCGAATGCTTAATATCGCCGACGATCAGGGGCATCCAAATCGTTACATTATAGTTGGCTCGCAACAGATCGCCCACTGGTAGGATTTGTCTGTGTTAACGGGCGCCTCAGGCCGGGGCAGCGGACTATCTACATGAAATACAGGCAATAGTGGATCGAACAGCTGGACACAACACAGCCACAGCCACGCCCTGTCCACATCCGATTAGGGCCCTAAACCTGGGCCAGCTAGGAATAGGAAGCACGCCAGACCTGACTTTATCTGCCTTTAAGGCGGCTCCCATTGACCCGTTCGCGCAATTCCTTACCGGGCTTGAAATGAGGAACATATTTTGCCGATAAGGCAACCGCGTCACCGGTTTTTGGATTTCGGCCAATGCGCGGGGGCCTGTAATGAAGGGAAAAACTACCGAAACCCCTTATTTCAATTCTTTCTCCCGACGCCAATGCCTGGCTCATCTGCTCCAGCAAGCTTTTAACTGCCAACTCCAGGTCTTTGGTGTTGAGATGATTATTCTTGCTGGCCAGGATTTCTATCAGTTCAGATTTTGTCATTATCTTGGTCCCGCACTTGGACAACTCATACGTTTGATCGCTTGCCGACCAAAACCCTAATTAAAAGATCAAATGCTCTAAATAAGTAATCAGCAGCACCCTTATTAATCATCCTTGTTCTCCATATGCTCCTTCAGAAGATCGCCTAGAGTGGTACTCGCGTTGCCGGCAACCTGGCCATAATCTTCCATGGCGGCATCCTCTTCGTCACTCTCTTTCTGTTTAATGGAAAGGCTAATGGTACGGTTTTTACGGTCAACGCCGATAAACTTTGCCTCTACCTCATCACCAACCTTGAGAACGGTTCGGGTATCCTCGACGCGGTCTCTGGCCAACTCGGAGGCCCGCAGGACTCCCTCGACTCCCCCCCCAAGGTCAATTACCGCTGCCTTGGCGTCGATCTCTTGTACCACGCCCTTAACAAGGCTGCCCTTGGTATGCTCGCCGACAAAACTGGAAAACGGATCCTTTTCCAGTTGCTTGATGCCAAGGGATATCCGCTCCCGTTCCGGATCCACGGCAAGTACCACGGTCTCGATCTCATCACCTTTTTTGTAGCTGCGGATCGCTTCCTCGCTGGGCATCTGCCATGCAATGTCCGACAAATGCACCAACCCATCGATACCGCCTTCAAGGCCAACAAATATGCCGAAATCCGTGATGGATTTGATCGTTCCCGTTACCCGCTCACCCTTATTTTGGGTGGATGCGAAATCGTCCCAGGGATTGGAATGACACTGCTTCATACCCAGCGAAATCCGGCGCCGTTCTTCGTCAATATCCAGTACGATGACTTCAATCTCCTGGCCGACATGGACCATCCTGGCCGGATTGACATTCTTGTTGGTCCAATCCATTTCCGATACGTGAACCAAACCTTCCACGCCATCCTCAATTTCCACAAAACAACCATAGTCAGCAATATTGGTAACGCGACCGAATATGCGCGTATTCTCCGCGTAACGTCGGGCCAACGCCTCCCACGGATCCTGGCCAAGCTGCTTCAGTCCGAGAGAAACACGATTACGTTCACGGTCAAATCTAAGTACCTTAACTTCGATCTCGTCTCCCACGGAAACGATTTCCGACGGATGCTTTACACGCTTCCAGGCCATATCGGTGATATGCAGCAATCCATCGATACCACCCAAATCAACAAACACCCCGTAATCGGTCAAATTCTTTACGACTCCGGTAATCACCATGCCTTTCTCTAAATTCTCTAACAGCGCTTCACGTTCAGCGCTAAATTCCGATTCCACCACGGCACGGCGGGAAACCACCACGTTATTCCTCTTCTGGTCCAACTTAATAACTTTGAACTCCAGCTCCTTACCTTCCAGATACGAGGTATCCCGAACCGGCCGTACATCTACAAGAGAACCTGGTAAGAACGCACGAATATCGCAGATGTCGACGGTGAATCCCCCTTTTACCTTCCCGCTGATCAGTCCACTGATGGTTTCCTGGTTATCGAAGGCTTGCTGCAGTTGGCTCCATGCACGTGCCCGTTTGGCCTTCTCGCGCGACAGACGTGTTTCTCCGAATCCATCCGCGACAGCATCCAGTGACACTTCCACCTCGTCACCAACCTGGACATCTACTTCACCCTTTTCGTTATAAAACTCATCAATGGGAATCACACCTTCGGATTTAAGACCGGCGTTGACCACCACCACGTCCTGCCCTACGTCCAGCACTGTCCCCATTACTATTGCGCCCGGACGCATTTGCGTCTTGGCCAGACTTTCCTCAAATAATTCCGCAAAGTTATCGCTCATATACTTTAGTTACCCTGGCACCGGCGTCCCGCTACCGGCCACTCTTCACAACCCTTTTGATACAGCAGGTTAAGGTTATCAACACAGGCCGGATCAAGATCCGGCCCACCCAGAAAAATCATATACTTACTAATCCCCAGCGATTATAGACTTGTTAGCGGTTCAAACGGTCATGAACGATTCCCATGACTTCGCCTAAGACCTCTTGGACCCCTAACCGCGTGGTATCCAACACCATGGCATCCGGTGCCGGCTTAAGAGGTGCTATCTCTCGCTCGGCATCGCGCCGGTCCCGGTCTTCAATATCCATAATAAGCTTGGGAAGGTTAGCACCCAATCCTTTCTGTTTCAACTGGTTATAACGCCTTTTCCCCCGTTCCTCGGCGCTCGCGGTGAGAAAAATTTTCACCCTCGCATCCGGAAAAACCACGCTACCCATGTCCCTGCCGTCCGCCACCAGCCCTGGTGGCCGCCGGAAGGCACGCTGTCGGCCCAGCAGCGCCGCCCGGACCCCCGGCAGCACAGCGATCTGAGAGGCAACGGCTCCACAAGCCTCTGTACGCAGCTCTTCGTCGACTTCTGCCCCATCCAACAACACATGGTGTTCCCGGTTCGGGTCCATTTTAAAACTCACATCCAGATCCATGGCAAGTGTCACCAAGGCAGATTCCTGCCCCAGGGAAACCCTCTGATTCTGCACTGCCAGGGCCAGGATACGGTACAGCGCACCGCTATCCAGAAAATGCCACCCCAACTCTTGGGCCAGGCACTGGCCGACGGTTCCCTTGCCACTACCGCCGGGACCATCAATAGTGATAACCGGCACGGATTTATCGGTCATGACACGCTCGGAAAATCTGCTTGCGGCCAAAGCCGCTTATTCGGATAGTGGGTCAATTTGACAGTATTTAACATAGTGCTGGAGAGATGGGAGGAATACGCAGCGCGTCGTAGGCGGTGAGCGAAACAGGGATAGTGGAGCGAGACGCCTCCGATTCGAGCGTAACCA
>JAZFSS010000065.1:0-3538 GCA_036446275.1 Gammaproteobacteria bacterium
GCTTTATGGCCTTGTTCTATTTTACCCACGGGGTAGTGGAGGCCTATAGCAACCCCGTCGCACGTTTCTATGGGGTACTGGAAATCTTTTTCTGCTGCCTATGGTTCTGGGGAAGCATTCTCTTTGTGCGACAGGCCCGCGATAAATAATACTGAACCGCTAAGATCTAAAAGAATGAACCGCCAAGGTCGCCAAGAAAAAACATTGCGCGGCCTTTGGCCGCGAGTCGCATTTGGCGGGATAAATCCCGCCCTACAGCAAATTCGTGGTTTGTAGGGCCGAATTTACTTGTGCTCGGCGTTTTTACGGGTATTCGGCCTGTTACGTAGATTGGGTTTACCCGACCTACCACTCGCTCTTGTTTTGTTTTTAGCCTTTATTTCTTGGCGTTCTTGGCGGTTTAATAATTCTTGGCGCCCTTGGCGGTTCATTTTTTTAAAAGATTGTGCCGGTCTGACAGAGTTATTGCTTGTCGAGCACGTCTTTCACAAAGGGAATGGTTAAGCGGCGCTGAGCCACCAGCGAGGCATGATCCAAGCGGTCCAGCAATTCACACAAGGTCGGCAGGTCACGAGGATAACGGCTCAATAGGAAACGTCCGGTTTCTGCCGGCAAATCCAAGCCGCGCTCCCGAGCCCGCAGCTGCAATAACTCCAAACGTGCCTGGTCGTCCACGGGCTGTATGGGGTATACCAGACCCCAGCCTAACCGCGACGCAAGATCATCAAGTTTTACACCGAGATCCGACGGCGGACAATCCGCCGCCGCAATGAAGACTACACCCCGTTGTTGTAATCGGTTAAACAAGTGGAACACCGCTTCCTCCCACTCGCGCAAGCCGGCAATCGCCTGGATATCATCCACACAAACCACGGCTAAGCTTTCCAGCCCTTCGAGCAGTGCGGGCGAAAATTCGCCGTTGCGATCAAGCGGAAGGTATCCTACTGCCTGGCCTCTCTCACCCGCTTCCCGGCATACTGCCTGCAATAAATGAGTTTTGCCTGTTCCGCGTGCTCCCCATATAAAAACCGGCCCTTGTTCGCTACCCTCGGCACAACGACGCAGTGCCTGCTTCACTTCCCGGTTCGGCCCGCTGTAAAAGCTCTCGAAACGTGCACTATCGCTAAGGGAGAGCCCTAAGGGCAATTGGACATTAATATTGTCGGCGTCCGTATCAGCAATGGGATTCATATCGCTTTCTGGCCAAATAAACTGTGGTTACCACGGGCGCAGCCTCCTAGCGCCCTTTTTGAAAGGCACGCCAGCCCCAGGTCCATACATAATCCATGCCGGACAAAATGGTGGTAGCCACTACGCTATAAATCAATACCGGCGTCCACGCCGGCGGCAGTGGCCATATGCCCTGATTCAACACCATAGCCAATACAAACAGGATCTGGACAAGGGTATTGAGTTTACTGAGAAAGGTAGGGTCCGCATCCATACGCTCAATGTGAAAGTAGTAAGTAATCGCCCCCACCAGAATCACTAAATCGCGCACAATGATCAATAGCACAAGCCACACCGGGATAATCTGTAACCAACCCAGGGCAACATAACTGGAAATCAATAGCGCCTTGTCCGCCAGTGGATCCAGTCGCGCACCCAGCTGGCTGGTCCAATCGTAGCGTTTGGCCAGAAATCCATCCAGCGCATCGGAGAAACCCGCAACGGCAAATAAAATCAGCGCCGCTGCAAAAGACTCATGCAACAGCAACCACACCACTGGCGGCACCATGCAAAAGCGAAAAATGGTGATCAGGTTGGGCAGATCACGGCGGGACAGGGGCATCATCAATAACGCCTACACAGCAAATCAGACAGGACCCCCACAAACGCGCCAACTTGATGGCGGGGCCTAGAGCGCCGATCGGCCCCGGGTCCAGGCCTAAGATACTGAATAACCTGAACTCGGACCTGCGCCCAAAACCAGTGAATCACAGGCACTGGGATCAGTGCATCTACAATGAATGCCACAACGATACCCATGACAGTTTTATCATTGGCCCGGATTTCCTCTATCCACTGGATTGCGTATGATTGGCCCGGAACCTGACATCTCTCGGGCAAGGAATCTCCGCGGTAGGCTCCGGAGTCAGGCCAGCCACGTGAGCGGGGTTACAATAGCATAGATTACCAGGCCCAACGTGTGGAATGGCGTTGTGGATCTGCAGCTGCAGACGTTTACCCAGGATAGCCCTTCTAAAACCTGCATCATGAAATACAGTCCCCCAGATACAATTAAGACCGGCTCTAGCTTGGCCGGCACGGTGCCGGACGATGTGCCTCTGAGTTATAAGGACGCCGGGGTAGATATCGATGCCGGGAATCTTCTGGTGCAGCGTATCAAGCCGGCGGTGGAACGTACCCTGGGCAGCGGGGTTTTGGGGGGTCTCGGGGGGTTTGGCGCCCTATTCGAGCTACCGCTGGATCGCTACGACAAACCCGTCCTAGTATCCGGAACCGATGGCGTCGGCACGAAACTCAAATTGGCCTTGGAATTGGGACGGCATGATTCGATCGGTGTTGACCTTGTCGCGATGTGTGTGAATGATATTATCGTACAGGGTGCCGAACCGTTGTTCTTTCTTGACTATTACGCCACCGGCAGATTGGATGTGGACGTGGCAGCTGATGTCATCGGCGGCATCGCGCGAGGTTGTGAGGAAGCGGGCGCATCTCTCATCGGCGGCGAGACGGCGGAAATGCCTGGCATGTACACGGATGGGGAATATGACCTTGCCGGGTTTTGCGTCGGCATTGTTGAAAAGGACGCCATTATTAACGGTAGTGCAGTGATGCCCGGTGACGTGTTAGTGGGAATCGAATCTTCCGGTCCACATTCCAACGGGTACTCCTTGATCCGTAAGATTATTACACGATGTGGCGCAAGCCTAAACCAGCTAGTGGATGGTAGTCCACTGGGTGAGCTACTGCTAGCACCCACCCGTATTTACGTTAAACCGATCCTGAACCTGCTCCCAAAAATCAGCGTTAAGGCGCTGGCGCATATTACCGGGGGCGGGCTTGTGGAGAATTTACCCCGTGTGCTTCCCAACGGTATCCGCGCCATAGTGAACACCGGAAGTTGGCAGCGACCCGCCATATTTAACTGGTTACAGGAACAAGGAAAAGTGCCGGACGAAGAGATGGTTCGTACCTTTAACTGCGGCGTCGGAATGGTGCTGTGCTTAGACTCCGGCAGTGTGGACACCGCCCTGTCCCATCTTAAAGCGACAGGTTTATCCGCCTGGGCGATCGGATCGATAGAGAAGGCGAATGGTCCACCGTCCGTAGAACTACGTTAATTGACGAAACCAGCAAAAAATTAACTGGTGCAAAACAACTCAATAACCCACAGGCTACCCATCGCCGTATTGATATCCGGCCGCGGCAGCAATCTTCAGGCCATCATTGACGGTGTCACCAGTGGCGAACTGCCGGCGGAAATACGTGTCGTAATCAGTAATCGTGCCGATGCCGTAGGCTTGTCCCGGGCGAAGCGCGCAGGTATTCCAACGCAGGTTTTGGGCCACGA
>JAZFSS010000066.1:0-3866 GCA_036446275.1 Gammaproteobacteria bacterium
GCAGGGCCGGGTCGTCGCCAATGGGCGGCGAGAAATTACAGCTAAGATACGCAACCGGAATTTGCACACCGTCCAGGGTTCCCTTGCGGGTGATGCATTCGTCCATCCAGGCGCCACCGCGTTTTTTGGGGCGGGCATACAGGTCCAGGTAAAATTGCCCCCGCAACTTTCCCTGATCGTCATAAATTTCAAAAAACCGCACATCGGGATGCCAGGTATCTATCCCCTGCTTTTCGGTAATCTGTAGACCATACAAGCGTTGTACCACGGCAAACATTCCCGGCAATACCTTGGGTTCCGGAAAGTAGGGTTTCAATTGTTCCTGGCTGAATGAGAACTTATGCTGACGCAGCTGCTCGGAATAATAAGGGATATCCCAGGCCTCCAGCTCCTCGGGGCCGTGTAAATCCCGGGCAAAGGCGCGGACTTCGTCCAGGTCTTTACGTGCCAGGCTTATGGAGCGTTCGGCAAGATCATTCAAAAAGGACAATACCTGATCCGTGGATTGCGCCATTTTGGTGGCCAGGGAGCGCTCTGCGTAGTTATCGAATCCCAACAACTGTGCCGCTTCATGGCGTAGGGCCAGAATACTGGCCATCACCGGTGTGTTGTCCAGGCGCTTATCGTGCGGTCCCTGATCCGATGCCCGGGTTACATAGGCCTCATACATCTCGCGGCGTAGTTGCCGATTATCTGCATAGTTCATGACCGGCTGAAACGAAGGAGACTCCAGGTTAAAAAGCCATCCATTCAACTCGTTGTTTTGGGCATTCTGCTTTGCCAGATCGACAGCCGACTTCGGTAGCCCGGCCAGCACAGACTCATCGGTTACCGGTTTGCTCCATTCATTGGTGGCGTCCAGCAAATTGTCCTCGAATCGAGCCTGTAAAGAAGACAACTCCTGCATGATGATTTTGTAGCGTTGTTTTGCCTCCGGACCCAACTCAATGCCGGATAGCCGGAAGTCCCGCATGTCATTATCAACGATCTTCCGTTGCGCAGTATCCAAGTTCCTATATTCGGGACCCTCTGCAATCTGGCGAAAGGCCTGGAACAATTCCTCGTCTTGCCCCATCTCAGTGGCGTATTCACTAAGTTTAGGCAGACAGGCGCTATAAGACGCCCGCAGCGCTGGTGTATTGACCACCGCGTTCATGTGGGCCACCGGCGACCAAGCCCGATTTAATTTGTCCTCCAATTCCTCCAATGGCTGCAGCAGGTTTTCCCAGGTGTACTCGCTGTTAGAAGACAGCAAACGACGGACTTCCGCCCTGTTTTCATTCAGCAACCGGTCGACGGCAGGTTCGACATGTTGCGGCTGAATGCGGGAAAAAACCGGCAGGCCTTTGGTGTTTAATAGAGGATTGGTCATGGGGCGCAGAACTGGTAACGTGGGTCCGTAGAATTGGGGGGCTACTCTAGCATGGGCCGGCTTGGGAAAAAATCATTGCCCCAATGATTCTCGGGTAGATTTCGGTCCGGCGACAGTGTGCGGCACAAATTGCTAGAATGTAGTCAAGTACTTCGGGTTCTCTAAATCGGCTACTTGAAAAATCATTGGCGACACATTTTGATTTAATCGCTATCGGTGGTGGTAGCGGTGGTTTATCCGTTGCGGAACGCGCTTCCCGCCACGGTGCTCGCTGTGCGCTGGTGGAATCCGGCTTACTAGGCGGTACCTGTGTCAATGTCGGCTGTGTGCCTAAAAAGGTTATGTGGTATGGAGCCGCCATCGCCCATACGCTGGAAGATGCAGCGGACTATGGGTTTCATACAGGTGAGGTAAGTTTCGACTGGTCAACGATTAAGGAAAAGCGAGATAAATACGTAGGCCGTATAAATAACGGGTACCACGCCTATTTATCTGACTCCAATATTCAAGAAATTCAAGGTCGCGCCCGTTTTGTGAGTGCCAATACTATCGAAGTGTCCGGCGAGAAATATACCGCCGATCACATCGTAGTTGCTGTGGGAGACAGACCAACAGTACCGGAACTGCCAGGTGCCGAACTAGGCATTACCTCTAACGGTTTTTTTGCACTGACGGAGTTGCCTCGACGTGTGTCCATCGTAGGGTCCGGGTATATTGCGGTGGAACTGGCGGGCATGTTAAATGCCTTAGGCAGCGAAGTTACCATGTTGCTACGCAGAGAACACTTGCTCCGCAGCTTTGATGCCATGTTGCGTGAGAGCCTTATGGAGGAAATGGTAAATCGTGGTATCAATATTCTATCCAGCACCCAAGTACGCTCCCTGGAGCGGAGACCGGATGGCTGTCTGCGGCTGGAATGTGATTCGGGCCAGTCGTTAGAGGGCTTCAACGAGCTGATTTGGGCCATCGGCAGGACACCGAATGCCGGTGAATTAGGCCTGCAAGCCGCCGGTGTCGAACAAGGCCCGGCAGGACATATCCTAACGGACAAGTTTCAAAACACCAATGTACCGGGCATCTATGCGGTAGGTGATATTACGGGCAACATGCCGCTAACGCCGGTTGCCGTTGCGGCAAGTCGCCGGCTTGCGGACCGTTTGTTCGGGGGTATGGAGAAACGGTACTTGCCCTACGAAAATATTCCTACTGTGGTATTCAGCCATCCGCCCATCGGTACCGTAGGGCTTACTGAAGAAGAGGCCAGAAGTCTGCACGGAGAGGCGGTTAAGGTGTACCAGTCTCGTTTTACGCCGTTGTACCATGCCTTGACTGGAACCAAGCATCAGACGTCTATGAAACTGGTTACCGTGGGGGCACAGGAAAAGGTTGTCGGTTGCCATATCATTGGCCTAGCCGCCGATGAAATTCTGCAGGGGTTTGCGGTGGCCATCCGCATGGGAGCTACCAAGAGAGATCTGGATGATACCGTTGCTATTCATCCCACCAGTGCGGAAGAGCTGGTAACTCTTCGCTAAGCGACAGTTTCGGAGCAGTTAATCCCATGCCGATACGCGACTTTCAAGACCATACCCCAAACATTGCGGCCACCGCTTATGTCGATGCGACCGCTCTGGTAATCGGCGATGTTGTGGTGGCGGAAGATGCCTCGCTTTGGCCCATGGTGGTTGTACGAGGTGATATTCATTCTATTGAGATCGGTGCCCGCACCAATATTCAGGACAGTTGCGTTTTGCATGTGACTCATGACGGCCAGTTCAGCCCAGGGGGGAACCCGTTGCGCATTGGCGCAGACGTAACGGTAGGGCATCGGGTAATCCTGCACGGCTGTACCGTGGAAGACCGCTGCCTTATCGGCATGGGTTCGGTGGTACTCGATGGCGCACGCGTATGTTCCGGCGCCATGGTTGGCGCAGGCTCTCTGGTTACTTCCGGGAAGGAATTGGAAGGTGGATTTCTATGGCTGGGCAGTCCCGCCAGGCGGGTACGTCCGTTAACGAAAGCCGAGCAGCAGTTTCTAGAGTACTCGGTTCATCACTATGTGGAGCTGAAAAACCAGCACATGGCCCAGTACTAATGGGGCACCACACTAGCAAAAGTGTACAGATGTACAATCCGTCCCCGATACAAAGAATCTACCCTATTTCACTTCGCAAGACGGCAATAACATCCCTGGTTTCGGGCCGCACATTACGCCATAAAAAAAACGATTCCGCTGCCTGTTCCACCAGCATGCCGAGACCGTCTGCAACCCGCCCCGCTCCCTGCGCTTGCGCCCATGACACGAAGGCCGTGGGATGGTCTCCATACATCAGGTCGTAACACCAAGCATCGGCAGCTAATACTCCCCCCGGCAAGACCGGTGTTTCGCCCTTTAGTCCCGCTGCGGTGGCATTGATAATGACATCAAATTTTTGATCTTCCAGTGCGGTAAATCCACAGCCTTCTACAGGCCCTAAATCGCAAAAATTACGGG
>JAZFSS010000067.1:0-3869 GCA_036446275.1 Gammaproteobacteria bacterium
ATATAGATTATCGAACTTGGATTTGGTGACTGAATTATTGACGTCGATTGCCGGTGCCAGCAGGGTGCCTTTCTCGACCATCTCGTAGAGGCGGTGTACACCAGTGGTGGTTTCTTCGGACAGGCCCTTTACGTCTTTCAGTAATTCGGGGTACTTCTCATGCATCATGATCGTTAGATCACCGCCATCGTCGAGAATCATGTTGGGACGCCAACCGTTTGTACCGATAATAGTCTGCTCAATACACCACTCGGCTTCTTCCTCGGTTTCTCCTTTCCAGGCAAACACAGGTATACCCTGATCAGCAATTGCAGCGGCTGCGTGATCCTGGGTGGAGAAGATGTTGCATGAAGACCAGCGTACCTCGGCACCGAGGGCTATCAACGTTTCGATTAGTACAGCAGTTTGGATCGTCATGTGCAGACAACCAGCGATGCGTGCGCCCCTGAGTGGCTTTTCAGCGCCGTATTCTGCGCGTAACGCCATCAAACCCGGCATCTCGGTTTCAGCAATGCGGATCTCTTTGTGGCCCCATTCCGCCAGGGAAATATCCGCGACTTTGTAATCAGGTGTTAAATTTTCAATAGGTTGGCTGCTCATGTGAACTCCGGGGGAATCGTTTTAATTTGATATAGACAGAAAGACGCGTTCAGTGGTAATGGCCTTAAATACTGGCGGCGTCTCGCAGTTGGACACCAGCAGCATCGCGCAGAATGTCCGCCTTATCCGTGCGTTCCCAGCTGAACGTGTCTTCCTCTCGACCAAAGTGTCCATAGGCTGCGGAGGGTTTGAATATGGGGCGTAACAAGTCCAACATTTTGATCAATCCCCTAGGACGCAGATCAAAATGCTCACGAATAAGCTTCTCCATACGCTCGTCGGATATCTCGCCGGTACCAAAAGTTTCCACACTGATAGAAGTGGGTTCCGCAACACCGATCGCATAGGAAACCTGAATTTCACAGCGCTCGGCGAGGCCTGCCGCGACGATGTTCTTTGCCACGTAACGAACCGCATAAGCGGCGGAACGATCTACCTTGGAGGGATCCTTGCCGGAGAATGCGCCACCGCCATGGCGCGCCATGCCGCCATAGGTATCGACGATAATTTTACGGCCGGTCAGGCCACAATCGCCCACCGGCCCGCCAATCACAAACCGGCCGGTAGGATTAATGAAATACTTGGTGTCTTTATGGAGCCACTCGGACGGTAATGTAGGCAGGATAATTTCATCCATGACGGCCTCCTTCAATTCCTTATCCTCAATTTCCGGGTCATGCTGCGTGGAAAGGACTACAGCATCGATGCCCACCGGCTTATCATCGTCGTAACGGAATGTAACCTGACTCTTGGCGTCGGGGCGCAACCAGGAGAGTGTGCCGTTCTTACGCGCTTCCGATTGCCGTTTCACTAAGCGATGGGCGTAGGTAATGGGCGCCGGCATAAGTACATTGGTCTCGCTGGTGGCGTAACCAAACATGAGGCCCTGATCGCCGGCCCCTTGTTCATGAGATTCGCTCTCATCGACTCCCTGGGCAATATCCGCGGACTGTTTGTCTATGGAAGTAAGAACTGCGCAAGACTCCCAGTCAAAGCCCATATCAGAATGGTTATAACCGATTTCCTTGATGGTCTGGCGCACGATCTCTTGCATGTCCACCCACGCCGATGTGGTAATTTCCCCGGCGATTACCACCATCCCGGTATTCACTAAGGTCTCGCAGGCGACCCGTGCCTGGGTATCCTGATCCAGGATGGCGTCCAGGATGGCGTCGGAGATTTGATCCGCAACCTTGTCCGGGTGACCCTCGGAAACGGATTCCGATGTAAATAGGTGTGAACTTGTCATTGAATTCCTGTTAGTTTTCTAATGGTTAAAGCCTTTCAGTATACCGCGTTCGGCCCATGATTTCACCGTAAACGGCTAGGGATCAAGCAATCTTGTGGTTGGCAGCGGGGTTTTAGAGGGGATCCGGCGCCATGCTATGGTATGGCTTGCCGGGGTCTGTATTTAACCGGGGGGCGCCAGCCCCGAATGATGGGAACCTGCCTGTGGTTAGTTTAGAAACACCAACCTGTGAATTTGGGAAGCCGGCGGTGGACTTTCTCTTGCCTGGTATCGACGGGCGGCGATGGTCTTTACAAGATTGCCGGGGCGACAAGGGGTTACTGATCATGTTTATCTGTAACCACTGTCCCTATGTACAGGCGATCCGTGAACGTCTGGTGCTGGATTGCCTGGAACTCAAGGCCTTGGGGATTGCCAGTGCGGCTATTATGTCGAATGATCCCACGGATTATCCTGAAGATTCCTTCGAAAATATGCATAGGGTGGCCACGGAGTTCGATTTTCCATTTCCCTATCTACTGGACGAAAGCCAGCAGGTAGCCAAGGCCTATGGGGCGGTGTGCACACCGGATTTCTTTGGCTACAACGGCAACTTGGAACTTCAGTACCGAGGTCGTTTGGACGCTGGCGGCAGACAAACGTCGACGGCCGAACTACGTCGGGATCTGTTCGAAGCCATGGAGCAGGTAGCCCAGACCGGCCAGGGACCCCCAGAGCAAATCTCCAGCATTGGATGCTCTATCAAGTGGATACAAGAGATACGTAGTACCCAGTAACCATTTTGGTTTTACCGCTAATTTTGATATTATTAATAATAATCAATAGCTTATAATATGTCCTGTGATACGCGCCTAGCGTACCTACCAGTAGGACTATTGCTGAAAGGACCTATCTGCGCGAGAATACCGCGCTCGCCGCAATCCCGGCGTTAAGCAGTTCAGGGGGGGCCATGTGGCTGTGCCGGGAGACGCTCCGAGAACCAGATAGAACGGATACCAATTAACGATGGTGCCGACCCCCGGGCTGGCGCCGCAGTGGGGTTTTCACTCACCAACCGTTGGTTGCCCTTACCCGAGTTCGCTTGCAGCTTTGACCCTAGTGCTGTTTGGTCGAGGCACTCTAAGCCCGGAGCCCGGTACGGTTACACGTCGCCGAACTTTGACAAATTGACAGGAGAGATCAATGCCCGCCCGCAGAGAACTAGCCAATGCCATTCGTGCCTTGAGCATGGACGCGGTACAAAAAGCGAACTCAGGTCATCCAGGTGCCCCCATGGGCATGGCGGATATTGCTGAGGTTTTGTGGAACGACTTTCTAAAACACAACCCGGCCAATCCCAAATGGCCGGACCGGGACCGATTCGTGTTATCCAACGGCCACGGTTCCATGCTCCTCTATTCTTTGCTGCACCTCTCCGGATACGACCTGCCGATGAAAGAGCTCGAAAACTTTCGTCAGCTGCATTCCAAAACACCGGGTCATCCGGAATACGGCTATGCGCCGGGTGTAGAGACAACCACTGGTCCCCTGGGGCAGGGCATTAGCAACGCGGTAGGTATGGCGCTGGCGGAAAAGGTGCTCGCGGAACAGTTTAATAAGGATGGCCACAACATCGTTGATCACAATACTTGGGTGTTCATGGGTGACGGCTGTCTTATGGAAGGTATTTCCCACGAGGCCTGTTCCCTGGCTGGAACCCTGGGACTCGGCAAGTTGATTGGCATCTACGACGACAACGGTATTTCCATTGATGGTGATGTGATCGGCTGGTTTGCCGATGACACGCCGAAACGTTTCGAGGCCTATGGTTGGCAGGTCATTGCCAATGTGGATGGGCATGATCCTGATGCCGTTAAGGCAGCAATGGAAAAAGCAATTACCGAGACCAGCAGGCCGACGTTGATTTGTTGCAAGACCCTAATCGGCAAGGGTGCGCCGAACAAGGCGGGGGGTCATCATGTTCATGGTGAGGCGTTGGGTGAAGAAGAAGTCGCCGCAACGCGCAAAAACATTGGTTGGT
>JAZFSS010000068.1:0-3740 GCA_036446275.1 Gammaproteobacteria bacterium
AACTCTTACTGTAATTTTTTCTGTCGGCTTGTTATGGGCTGTCAGCGCCATCGCCCACCGGGGCGGCATGGCCAATGACTCCTATGTCGGAGACATGACACGCCATATGCTTGTTCCTGGTTCCGGTGGCTGCGTGCGCACTGGCAGCTGGACAGCCTCTCAAAAGACGGCCGGTTGCGACAGGACCATCGTACTTCAGGCCGGTGCCCTGTTCGACTTCGACCAGGCAGTTATTAAACGGACAGGCCGCCGGGAATTAGACGCTTTAGCTGCCAGTCTGCAGGACACCGGTGCGGGTCAAATCCGTATTGTCGGCCATACCGATAGCATGGGGCCCGCGGCCTATAACCAGGATTTGTCCATGCGCCGTGCAAACGCCGTGAAGGACTACCTGGTACGTAAAGGTATCCGTTCTGGATCGATTACCACCTCAGGGCGCGGTGAAACTCGGCCGGTGGCAAGCAATGACACTGCAGCTGGGCGCGCCATGAACCGGCGGGTAGAAGTAGGTATTAGGTAGATAGGGCGGAATAATCAGTTGGAACGCGGAAGGAAATGCCGGTGGGCATTTCCGGGCTTGTGCGACAAGTCCTGGGATGACCGGCCAGAGCGGTTGAGACCCACAGCTTTCGCTGAATATTTAGGGAACCTCTGATTAATTCGGTGACTTTGGGCGGCAGCTTACACTGCGGGATCCGAGCGCATCACTGGGCGCAGGAACCACCAGTGATGATCGTTCCCCGGGCCTAGTTAATAGATATAAGGTACTCGTCGAGTTATCGGGCCTAGGAAAGCCCCTCGCAATTTGGAGAACGGTATGAATAAGAATCTTAACCTAGCTATTGTCGGCACCGTGGCGCTCGTGACGTCAATGGCTACGCCTGTGGTGGATGCAAGCTGCGCGTATGTATACGATAGCTCAGGCGAGCACGTGGTGCATCGAACGGGGGAGTGTGTCATCACCCGAACCTGGACCAAAGAACAGGCCACGGAGCAATGTCATTCCGACCTAATCCCGAAGCCGGTTGTTAAACCACCGCCACCGCCACCGCCTCCACCACCACCGCCTCCACCACCACCACCGCCAAAGCCGGTGTTCGAGACGATCATCCTGGAATCGCAAGCCTTGTTTGACCATGATCGCTCGGAGCTCAAGGTTGCCGGACGGCAGGAAATGGACGAAGTAATACGCCGAATCAGGGCTTTCGATAGTGTGGATCGTATCCGCATTGTCGGACATACCGATAGCGACGGTTCGGAAACGTATAACCAGGGCCTGTCAATCCGCCGCGCCGAGACGGTTAAACGATACTTGCTGGATCATGGCGTCGATGCGCACCTAGTAACCTCGCTCGGCATGGGTGAGACCCAACCGGTCGCTAGCAACAAGACCAAAGAAGGAAAAGCGCACAACCGTCGCGTGGAAGTCAAGATCAGAGGCACGAAGCGCGTAATGGTCAGGTAACTGCCCAGCGGGCAAAACTCAACGCCACTTCCTTCCGGGGAAGTGGCGTTTTTTTATTGGTGTCAGGCCTGACACCGGTATACTTATCCAATGCGCCAAATCGACACATTGCTCCACGCGAAATGGATCATTCCCGTGCAGCCTGATCAAGTGACCCTGGAAAATCATAGCCTCGCGGTCCATAACGGCCGGATCGTGGACCTGCTGCCCAGGCAGGAATCTACCGCGCAGTACCAAGCCGATACTGTGGTTACCCTGGATAGTCATGCCCTGATCCCCGGGTTGATTAACGCCCATACCCATGCGGCCATGACCTTGTTGCGCGGACTGGCCGACGATATACCGCTTATGGCATGGCTTGAAGGCCACATTTGGCCGGCCGAATCGCGCTGGGTCAATGAGGAATTTGTTCAGTGCGGCACACAGTTAGCCATGGCGGAGATGCTGCGGGGAGGTGTTACCTGTTTTAACGACATGTACTACTTCCCGGATGTGGTAGCGCGCACCGCTATTGCAGCGGGCATGCGTGCCTGCGTCGGGCTGATCGTGGTGGATTTTCCCACTAACTGGGCTAACGATCCTGAGGAATATATTTCCAAAGGACTAGCCGTACATGATCAGTACCGCGGCGACCCGTTGGTGCGCACTGCATTTGCTCC
Source organism: Gammaproteobacteria bacterium (assembly GCA_036446275.1). GTDB lineage: Bacteria > Pseudomonadota > Gammaproteobacteria > JAZFSS01 > JAZFSS01 > JAZFSS01. The sequence goes on from JAZFSS010000068.1 coordinate 2,125, forward strand.
CCATGCGCCTTATACCGTGTCCGACCAGCCTTTAAAACGAATAGGGATATTGGCCGACGAGCTGGAGGTTCCCATTCACATCCACCTTCATGAAACGGCGGATGAAGTGGAACAAGCAGTGACCCAAACAGGAATGCGGCCACTGGAGCGGTTGAACAAGTTAGGATTACTGTCGCCCGCCCTGCTGGCGGTTCACATGACCCAGTTAACTTCAAAAGACATCGAGATTTTCGGCGCATCGGGTGCTCATCTCGTACACTGCCCGGAATCGAATATGAAACTGGCCAGCGGGTTCTGCCCGGTGCAAAAACTGGAACAGGCCGGCATTTTGGTGGCCCTGGGTACGGATGGCGCAGCCAGTAATAACGATCTTGATCTCTTCGGTGAGATGCGCACGGCGGCATTGTTGGCCAAAGCGATCAGTAACGATGCCAGCGCGGTCCCAGCCCACCGGGTTTTGCGCATGGCCACGTTACATGGTGCTATCGCCTTGGGAATAGGGGAAGAAACCGGCTCTCTGGAGCCCGGGAAATGGGCCGATATTACCGCGGTCCGCATGGATGACGTAGAAACTCAACCCGTCTACCACCCTATTTCCCAGCTTGTCTACGCAACCGGGCGCGAACATGTCACGGATGTCTGGATTGCGGGCCGGCAACTACTCAAGGAACGCCAACTAACCACGCTCGACGTGCAAGATATCTTGCATAAGACCCGGGATTGGCAAGCCCGCATTGCGGACTCAGATTTAATCCAACACTAACCAGCTTAGTAACTTAAACGGTAAAAAAATTAAATGAGCACTACTCCATACAACGTGGACCCCGAGGAGATAGCCAAGTTCGAAGCCCTGGCGTCGCGGTGGTGGGATCCAAACAGCGAATTCAAACCTCTTCACGACCTCAATCCCCTGCGCGTCGATTATATTGACGGCCTGGCAAGCGTCAGTGGTAAAAAATTACTAGATGTGGGCTGTGGTGGCGGCCTGTTTGCAGAAGCCATGGCAGTGCGGGGCGCAATAGTTACCGGAATCGATGCCGGCGATGCGCCGATCACGGTCGCAAAACTGCATCAGCTCGAGTCAGGTGTATCGGTAAGTTATGAGCAAGAGACCGCCGAGCAATTTGTGCAGCGGTCTCCCGGCTGCTTTGACGTGGTAACCTGCCTGGAGATGCTGGAACATGTTCCCGACCCGGTCTCCGTGGTCGACGCCTGCGCCAGGCTCGTGAGGCCGGGCGGCCAGGTTTTCTTTTCCACCTTAAATCGCAATCCAAAATCTTACTTGCTTGCCATAATCGGAGCAGAGTATGTGCTGGGTTTGCTGCCCAAAGGCACCCACCGCTACGATAAGTTTATTCGGCCCTCGGAGTTAGGCAGCTGGGCCAGAAAAGCGGGGCTCCAACTAACCGATATTACCGGCATCTTGTATAACCCCTTGACTCGGCAATACCGCCTGGGACGAGATGTGGATGTGAATTACCTTGCATGTTTTACCAAGTAGGATAGAAATAATATTTCGATCCTTTCTGTGCCGGCATGAATACAACCAACCCAGAAAGCAGCCGCATTCGGACCGTGTTATTTGATCTGGATGGCACTTTACTGGATACCGCTCC
>JAZFSS010000069.1:0-3859 GCA_036446275.1 Gammaproteobacteria bacterium
CTGGACCCGCTGCGTGATGGATTCGGACAGGAATGCAATAACTGTACAGCCTGTATCGCGATCTGCCCAACCGACGCACTAACCTTTGCCACACAAATCAAAGATGCCCCGGACCAGGGGCCCGGACACCTCGGCAAACACTATGTACATTCGGTACAGTTGGAAGCTGGTAAAAGAACCATGGGGGCCGCCTAATGAGAAGACGGGGTTTTCTCAACCGTCTGACCGTTGGCACCGCTGTACTAGCCGCCGGTAGCGCACCCTACGGTCTTGCACGTTTTTTGGCGCCGGCAGTAGAGGTAGCGCCCGCAACGCACTTGCTCCCGCCCGGGGCCATCAAGGATAACGATGCCTTTGTCTCCGCTTGTATCGGTTGTGGTCTGTGCGGTGAAGTATGCCCGCCACGCTGTATCCGTTTCTATCGGCGCGAAGGTGGCGGAGCGGTAAACACACCGTATATCAATCCGGAAGAAAAGGGCTGCATCCTATGCGGCAAATGTATGCAAGTGTGCCCAACGGAAGCACTGACAGAAACACCGCTGAAAAAAATCGATATGGGCATCGCCCAGATTGACCGTACGGCCTGCTATCCGTGGGTGGACCAGGGCATCTGCGGCGCCTGTGTAAGTATTTGTCCACTAGGCGGAAGGGCAATCCGCTTTACCCAATGGAACCAGTATCGACCGGCCGTACGAGCAGGCTGTGTCGGTTGCGGACTGTGCGTGGAAGTTTGCCCCCATCCCAGCCTGCCAATCTGGATTGTGCAACGGCCCGACGGCGCCATGGTGAGACATACGATATGAAGTGTACAACCCCCAGACTCCGGCCTCCGGTCACCAGAACCAGGCGTCATCCTTTACGTGTGCTTGCGATACTGATTCCGGTGCTGTTGTGGTGCAGTTCGCCAGGCGCGCACCACGTCCTGGGCCGCCCTGCATACAGTCTCAACGAAGATTCCAATACACCACCGAGCATGCAGGTGGAAACCCAGATTGGGAATTATTTTGTCACTTACATGGTATTTCCCGCGTTTCCGAAATCCAACCAACGGGGCCGAATCAATTTGTATGCCACTCACATTGATACCGGCACACCCTTCCAGGGCGAAGTCACATTCAAAGTACGGGATGATGGCTGGTTCCAAACCAAACAGGAAATACTCGGTGTGCAGCCATCCGATGACAATGTTTACCGGCAAGGTTTTGTATTTCTGAACGATGGCGACTACATCATTACCGCGGAATACGAAGCGGATGGCGAACCTTATGTAATCGATTTCCCGCTTCGTATTGGTGCGCCATCGGGAAGAGTACCGATTGTGGGTGCGGTGATTTTGGTGTTTACCGTCCTGATCACGGTCAGCATCCTGCAGCGCAAGCATCTAATGCGCACAAAAATACGTAGCGCCCGCCGGGAGACACAGACATGACCATGACCCATCCAGGCCTGCCGTTTCTGTGGGGAATGAGTATCGCTACCATCATCGTATTCACGACAGTCTGGGCACTGCTGGCTCCTTCCCCCCGTAAAGCAGGTACAGGTGGTTGGTCCTTGGCACGGCTACCGGTTATTGGTCCCTGGCTACGCCAGCTCGTGAGCAGCCCATGGGTACTGCTGTCACTAAAACTCGTCATGGTGGCGTTCTTCCTGCTTGTCATTTTTGCAGGCTTGTATGGAACACCGATACCGGAACGCAATATCGCTACCATGCTTACCTGGAATCTCTGGTGGACCGGGTTGATTATTTCGGTGTTATTCTTGGGCACCGCCTGGTGCGCGGTATGCCCCTGGGACAGCCTGGCCCAGTGGTTGGTACGCCATCGCCTGTGGCGGCGGGCCAACCCAAATAATAGTCTGAACCTGCGGGTTCCCAGGCTGCTGCAGAACGTATGGCCTGCGCTACTGCTATTTATTGGCCTGACCTGGATGGAGCTTGGTGTTGGCATCACCACGAATCCATACGCTACCGCGCTGGTCGCCTTGCTGATGGTGGTATTGGCAACCATTTCCCTGGCCATATTTGATCGCAAGGCCTTTTGCCGATATTTTTGCCCCGTGGGGCGCACGATCGGTTTCTACTCTCAATTGGCTCCCATTGAACTGCGGCCCATCGATTCTCAAGTCTGTGCCGACTGTAAAACACTGGATTGCTACCACGGCTCCGCACAGGTAGAGCCCTGCCCAACCTGGCTGGTAATGGGACGCTTAACCCAGAACAGTTATTGCATCTCCTGCGGGAACTGCTCCCAGAGTTGCCCCCAACAAAATGTCGCCTGGCGCCTGCGGTCACCCAGTGTGGAAGCGATCCGGACCGGGCGACCCCATTGGGACGAGGCATGGTTCATGGTGGTACTACTTGCGCTTACCGCATTCCACGGTCTTACCATGATGCCATTTTGGGAAGGCTGGATCAGTATACTGGCCCGAACTATCGGTGATTCCGGTCAATTGCTATGGAGTTTTTCAGTCGGATTGATTGCAAGCCTCGGTATCGTGGTTGCAGTCTATACAATAGTGGTGGCATGGACCCGGCACCTTATCAAGCCGGCCGAACCCTTTAATCGTGTGTTCTCCACACTAGCATTTACGGCACTACCCCTGGCGTTTGCCTATCACATTGCTCATAACCTGAATCATCTGGTACGGGAAGGAGCCGGCCTGGGGAGTGTGTTCCGTAACCCACTGGGCGCAGGCACAGCGCCCTACAGCATGTTGGAACAACATGCCCGGCACCTGGACCTGCTCATTAACCAGGATGTCTTGTTTGCACTACAGGCACTGTTGATGACGCTTGGTTTCCTGGTTGCAGTACAGGTGGTACGGTATCGAGGCGGCCAATTACTTGCGGGGCAACAAAGATCGAACGGATGGAGACTGGCGCCCATGTTTCTGTTTGCGGCAGGCTTTACCGGATTTCATTTGTGGTTGCTTATGCAACCGATGGTAATGAGGATGTGAGATGAAACATTCAGCCTCAAAACCCCAGCCTCAGGTCCCAAGTATGGATCGACGTACATTTTTTCGACAAGCACTTCGCAGGACCGGTGAGACGGTTGTAAAGCACGCCGATGACCGGGCCGCCCGGCGTGCGGGACACTGGCTCCGTCCACCCTACGCGATAGACGAACTGGAATTTTTACTAGCATGCAACCGTTGCGGTGACTGTATTCCTGCTTGTACGCATAAAGTTATATTTTCGCTCCCGGCCCGGTTAGGCGCGCAGGTAGCGGGAACTCCGGCGCTGGATCTTCTTAATAAGGGCTGCCACCTGTGCGACGGTTGGCCCTGTGTAGCAGCCTGTGAAACGGGAGCGTTGCAGTTACCAGCAAATAACGAGGAAGAAACGCCACTTCCCCAACTGGCGGTTGCCTCGATTAATACCAACGCCTGCATCCCCTATCTGGGTCCTGAATGCGGCGCATGCGCAACCAGTTGCCCAGTCCCCGGTGCACTGGTCTGGGAACAGGAACGGCCGCATATTAACAAGGACAAGTGTGTTGGCTGTGGCTTGTGTCGGGAGGCCTGTATCGTATCACCGAAAGCGATTGATATTACGTCCAACCATCAAAAACTGAACGCGCATTCGGCGCCATAAAACAACGGATTGGCGTAACCGTAACAGGCAGCGAAACCGAACTAATTATGAATACGGTGGTAATAATAGTTACTCTAGAAATCCTGTACTACGATCTAGACGCCGATACGCGATTGCTTCGGCCAGGTGTGCCGTAGAAATATTCTTCGCTCCGTCCAAATCCGCGATGGTCCGCGCCACTTTTAGTATTCGATGATACGCGCGTGCGGATAGTTGAAATCGCTCCATTACCTGGTGCAGTAGTCGTTTATCTTTCTCAGTGAT
>JAZFSS010000070.1:0-4045 GCA_036446275.1 Gammaproteobacteria bacterium
GATGACCCACTATTCGCCCATTAAGCTCGGCTACCAGGGATAATTCCGGAATATACTCCGATGATTTGCGCAACGCGCTAATAAGTTGCGCCTCTGTTTCCCCCTGGAACGCACTTAAATGGACAACATCAATAGCCCGGATATCATCGGGCGTCTCTGACCGGACGATAATCTCGTGCATTACATTCTCCGCTGTTTAGCCCCTGTCAGTGGGGGGCATCAAAATCCGTCGAGTGGTACATTTTGCTCCTCACCTATCATCCTAACAAGAAAGGTAGCGGTCGAAAACTGTGGCCGGAGGTTGGGGCCGGAGGCCGGGATCTTTTGGGTTACGGCCCCGGATCAAAGCCTGCCCCGGACTCGATCCAGAGTCCTGGGCAAGCTCTATCGTTTAACCCAATCTACGGCTGGTGGCAATAGTCCTCGTAGGATGCGCTAAGGCCGCAGGCCGAGCGCATCAACAACAGATTACAATTGATGCGCACGCTCCGCTTTGCACATCCTACTCCTGGGGTTGGTGGCTGTTCCCTAGCTAATCCAAAACGTGGGATACCAGCCCATCGGCGAGCTTAGGTTCGAACCAAGTGGATTTGGGGGGCATGACCTGGCCCGTATCCGCCACTGCCATGAGCGCCTCCATGCGGGTGGGAAACAGAGAAAACGCCGCCGCCATTTCGCCACTGTTCACTTTTTTCTCCAATTCCCCCAGACCCCGGATGCCACCGACAAAATCGATGCGCGGGTCCCGGCGCAGGTCTTCGATCCCCAGCACCGGCGCCAACAAGTGGTCCGCCAGCAGGCTCACATCCAAACTCGCCACCGGATCTTGTGCCGGGACCAGGTCCTCCTTGATCCGCAGTTGGTACCACTGCCCCGGCAGGTAAAGGCCGAATTCTCCCTGCCGGGCCGGACTCACGGCCTCGGATGAACTGGTGATACCAAAACAGGCAGACAACCTGTCCAGAAATGCCGCCGAATCCATGCCCTTTAAATCCTTCACCACGCGGTTGTAGCCCAGAATCTGCATTTGAGAATGGGGAAAGATCACCGATAGGAAATAGTTGTAACTCTCTTCCCCCGTATGTTGCGGGTTTTGTTCCCGCCGCGATGCCGCCACCCGGGATGCGGCCGCCGAACGGTGATGCCCGTCGGCGATATACAACGCCCCCGTGGAATTAAAGGCCGAACTGATTTTGTCAATCAGGGCTGGATCCTTTACTACCCATAACTCATGGCCAACATCGTCGGTCTGAATGTCATATTCTGCCCGGGCCTCGGTAACCGCCGCCAACATTTCATCCACCGCAGGCTCAGATCGGTAGGCCAGTAGCACCGGACCTGTCTGGGCCTTAAGGACATCGATTTGCCGGACCCGGTCATCCTCCTTGTCCGGCCGTGTGAGCTCATGTTTACGAATCCGGTTGCTGTCATAGTCGGCAATCGATGCCACTGCCACCAAGCCTGTCTGCCGGTGTTTGCCCATGGCAAGCCGGTACACATAGTAAAAGGGCTTAGAGTCCCGCCGTAAAATTCCGGCGTCTACCATCTGGCGAAGATTCTCCACTGCCTTGGCATACACCAGGTAATCAGTTGGGTCGGCGCCTTCCGGGAGATCGATCTCCGGCTTGGAGATATGCAGAAAACTCCAGGGCCTGCCCTCACCACGAACCCTTGCTTCGGCGCTGCTCAAAACATCATAGGGCGGGGCTGCAACATCGGCAGCGTATTCAGGGCCCGGGCGCAGCCCGGCAAAGGGTCGTATCAACGGCATTGCATACCTCCAAACAAACAGGCCAGTATTGTACTGGCGCTTATATCTACAAAGCGAATTTGATACCAAAACGGCCGGCGCAAGCCGTGTTCACTTGGCGCCAACCCGGTTCGCGCGCGGATAACCCCGCCCTTTGATTACCTCTGCAATGGCTTGCGCCCATCGCCGATGACCTTCCGCATTAAGATGCCGGTCCCAACCCAGACTGAATTTGGAGGCCAATTCTTCCAAACTGTGCACTTCCGGAAACAATGATAATAGATTGACAACAGGAATCTCCTCGTCACGCTCCAATCGGTTAATCATACGACCATAGTCAACATCAGTTGCATAATATGCTAATACAATCGGTACTTTTCTCGTATTGCACAGGCGAACCATCTGTCGCACCGGCTCGTAGACACTGAACCTTAAACGTTCGGATATTTCCATACCGGTAACTTGGGGCGGCCAGCCCGTTGCCGAATGGGATGGACTATTTTGCTGCCGCTTAGCCTGTTTGCGTCGAAACCGAAACTGTTGCCGAGCAACACCCAGATACAAGGCCAGGTGGCTGTGCCGCATCCAGCGGGGAAATTCGCCTGGTTCGGCTGCGTCGACCGACTTATCAAAGGAGCGGGTCCATGCACCAGTGGAACGTCTTTTCCGGTACATCCAGCCATCGCTATCCACCCTCCTTTCGGGCTCATGATCATTTGCCGATACCATCAGAACAATCAGGTCCGGGTCAAACCGGAATGCATACTGCTGAAATACCGCGAGTTCCTGTTGACTGTTGTAGGCATTTACTCCGAAATTCAGCACTTGCACCGGACGATTCCCTGCGTCCGCCAGGATAGCGGCCAATACCTCGCCTACACTGTCCTTATAGGGAACGCCAAAACCAAAGGCATGGGAGTCCCCAATCAATACAACGCGATCTGTGGCTTTCCCCTTTTCCGTATCCCATTCCGGACCTCGAAAGCCAACGCTATTTGTTCTTAGGTCCACGCCAAAGGCGACTCGATCAAGATCGGGCTTATGGGTATAAAAGATTCCGGGCTCCGCTACCGATTGGTAAATATTGCTTTGGCTCACGGTCCAAAGTTTGTTGCTGGGGATAATAATGCGGACGAACAGCTCACCCGCCACAAACGCAAGGGAAAGGCCAATGACCAGTGAGACTATGTAGAACTTGACCAGAGCAACCCGGTTGTTGGCCTTTTGAACAGGTTCAGTTGTTCTTTGCATAGCATCCTCGTAGGACCGGCGCCTCGCCGGGAACAATTGAAATTCCCGGCGAGGTGCCGGTCCTACTATTTTATTTCCGAATACTCGCCACTAGCGGCGCCACGGTAAGCCCTTGCACCAGGATCGAGAACACGACGACCGCATAGGTGATTGTGAGGATCACATCACGTTCGGCACCGGCCGGCAGAGATAACGCCAACGCCACTGATATCCCTCCGCGCAAACCACTCCAAGTGAGAATTCGAATAACCTTCGGCGAAAATGTACGAAAAGAACGCAATAACGTAATCGGCACACCGACACTGATAAACCTGGCCAGCAATACGGCTGGAATACATGCAACCCCCGCCAACACATACTGCTGACTAATACTTAGCAGCAGAATCTCCAGTCCTATCAGCACAAATAACACCGCATTTAACACCTCGTCCACCAATTCCCAAAAGTTATCGAGACGCTCCCGCGTGGTTTCTGACATGGCAAACCAGCGGCCATGATTACCGATGACCAAACCCGCAACTACCATAGTAATCGGCCCGGACAAATGCAATGCCGATGCCGCGCTATAACCGCCCATTACCAGGGCCAGGGTGATGAGTATCTCCACCTGATAGTTGTCAATGCTGCGAAGGAAGAAAAACCCGCCAAATCCGAGAACCAGTCCGAACAGCGCGCCGCCGCCGGTTTCTTGTAACAACAATAGAATAATTTCACTCGCTTGGGTGTCCGCTTGCCCGGTGGCAAGTCCTACTATGATCAAAAACACCACAATACCAACACCATCATTAAACAAGGATTCCCCGGCAATCTTTATTTCCAGGCTTTTTGGCGCACTAACCGTTTTTAGTATGCCCATCACGGCGATGGGATCTGTAGGCGAAATGAGCGCGCCGAAGACCAGGCAATAGATAAATGGCAGGGATATCCCTAGTTGATTGAGAATCAGCCATGACATGACCCCAATCAGGAAAGTCGATATCAGAACCCCGAATGTGGCAAGCGACAAAATAACCCACTTTTGCTCTTTAAGATCATTCAGATTGA
>JAZFSS010000071.1:0-8573 GCA_036446275.1 Gammaproteobacteria bacterium
ACCTTGGGAGACCACATTGATCTCAGATGCTCTATTTCTTTCATTGTTTACCTGAATTAGTCACGCATAGCCCTAGCAACTTCTTTTTTTGCAGCGGAAAGGGCTTTCTTAACTTTTTCCGCTTCTGATTCCAATGCCCGCATTTTTATCATCGCTATTTCAATATCTGTCCCCGGTAACCAGGACCGTACGATTTGAACCTGTTCGATATTATCACTAACTATTCCTTTTGGAGCACCATCAAGAATAGAAAATCTGTGTTTGCAGTATTGGCCATTCTCTCCAGCAGGACAGGAACAGTATGCAGATAAATTGGTATCTGATCGTCTTACAAAGACTACTTCATATGGCATCGATGCTGACCCTTGAACCTCGAATGCGATTTTTTTCATACCATTTTCTCTCTGGGATGCGCTAGTTTATTATGACCGTATGCTAAAGTGGTTCTAGATCGCTTGTGCTCGGTCGGGCGTGGCAGTTTCATTCATTATTTTTCTTTTTCCAGCAACTTCAGTAACTGCTTTTCATCCAAGATATCAACCCCCAGTTGCTCTGCCTTAGTGCGTTTAGAGCCGGCTTCTTTTCCGGCCACCACGTAGTTGGTTTTCCTGGAAACACTCCCCGCCACCGTAGCCCCCAATGCTTGCAGGCGCTGTTTGGCTTGCTGCCGGGTCATACTCTCCAGGGTGCCGGTTAGGACGATGGTAGTACCGGATAATTGCGTGCTCTTAGCCTTGGCCACCTTCGGCCAATACACTCCTGCGGTAACAAACTTCGCGATTACTTCTCGGTTATGGGGCTGCTGAAAAAAGGTCACAATATGTTTAGCTACCACCGGACCTACATCCCCTACTTTTCGCAGCTTTTCCTCGTCAGCCTTCTTCAATAGATCTAGATCACCGAAATACCCGGCCAAGCTTCGGGCGCTGGCTTCACCGACTTCACGAATCCCAAGCGCATATAAGAACCGCGCGAAGGTGGTGTTCTTACTTTTTTTCAGCGCATCCTTAAGATTTCCTGCCGATTTCTCCTCCATACGCTCTAGGCCGGCAAGCTGCTTCTGGGTCAGCTTGTACAAATCAGCCAAATCCTCGATAAGCCCTTTGTCTACCAATTGATCCACCAATTTGTCACCAAGCCCTTTAATATCCATCGCCCTTCGCGAAGCGAAATGTTTTATGGCTTCCTTTCGTTGCGCCGCGCAGTACAATCCGCCAGTACAGCGGGCCACGGCCTCACCCTCTAGACGCTCGACTTTTGAACCACATTCCGGGCAGTCTGTACGCATCTTGAATTCTTCTGGTGCCGGTTTCGGGCGCTTAGCTATTTCTACTCTTACGATCTCTGGAATCACATCACCCGCGCGGCGCACCACCACCGTGTCGCCTTCCCTTACGTCCTTGCGGCGCGCCTCGTCTTCGTTATGTAACGTGGCATTCGTGACGGTGACGCCGCCTACAAATACCGGTTCCAAGCGGGCCACTGGCGTTATTGCGCCGGTACGACCTACCTGGAAATCGATTTTGGTTACGGTGGTAGTTTTTTCTTCGGCGGGAAACTTTCGCGCAATGGCCCAACGGGGATCGCGGGCCACATGTCCCAGTATTTGCTGCTGGTCGAGACGGTCTACTTTAAATACAACACCGTCGATGTCGAATGCCAAATCGTTGCGCTGGCTTTCCAGTTCCTTGAAATAGTCGCGACAACCGGCAACGCCCTGTACTTTACGTATTCCCGGGTACACCCTAAGCCCCCAATTCCGAAATTGTTCAAGGACGGCGGATTGAGAGTCCGGCAACGCTACACCTTCCATGGTTCCACAACCGTAGCAATAGATTTCCAACGGCCTTGCGGCAGTAATCCCGGGATCCAACTGTCGCAGGCTGCCTGCTGCTGCATTGCGGGGATTTACGAACGGTTTTTGATCCTTTGCGCGGGCCGCCTCGTTGAGCCGTCGAAACCCTGCGTGGGAGATATAGACCTCGGCCCGCACTTCCAACCTGGCAGGAAATCTTGCGCCCACCAGCCGCAATGGTACCGCTGCAATAGTACGTACATTGGCAGTGACATCTTCACCGGTAACGCCGTCACCCCGCGTCGCGGCACGGTCCAGCTTGCCGTCTTCGTAGAGCAGATTTACGGCTACGCCATCCAGTTTTGGTTCCGCCACGTAATCCACCTGCTCGACCCCCAGGCGCTTTCTTACGCGGCGGTCGAAATCCACCAGTTCATCGTCACTGAATGCGTTACGCAAGGACAACATTGGCGCTAAGTGACGGGCTTCGCCAAATTCGGTAAGGGGCTTCGTGCCCACCCGTTGGGTAGGGGAGTCCGCGGTGATTAGTTCGGGGTACTCGGCCTCAAGATCCTGGAGCTCTCGTAATAAACGGTCGTACTCGGCGTCACTGATCCGCGGATCATCCAACGCGTAGTAACGATAATTGTGGTGGTCGATCTGGTGGCGAATTTCCTCAACCCGCCGCCGCACCGTGGCAGGCGCGTCCATTATTCTGACAATAGAGGTTGGGCGGGGGTACGGTACCCCGTTTGGCCGTACACCGGGTAGCCGTGCGCCCGATCAGTGAAAAGTATTGTGCTATCCAATCACTTTTCCATGACTTAGGGAACCTCTGATTGATTATACGCGTTGCTGAAACTTGTGCCGGTACTCGCAACCTTTGATATCGCCCCTAATATGCTGGATCGTCTGATGACTTAATACACTGTGAGTGCTGTCCCGTAACTCGCCGTTAAGATCCGCCGCTAAGCGCTGCGCCGAAGCCAGCATGCACTCGAAGGCTGCAACCCCTTCTATAGGCCCCGGCAATCTCAGAAACATTGTCAATCCTTTCACGGAACCTGTTTCCATGGCATTCGGATCGAAGCTACCGGGCTCCGCAAGGTTTGCCACACTAAATACAGGGCGAATTTTGACTCCCGCGTCTGACGGCACTTTGGTGGTGTGATGGTAGATATCCATTTTGCCAAAATTAAGTTCTTCATTCTTAAACAGGCGTTTCACCTCCGCGCCGGCAAACTGCCCTCCCGCCGGTGCCACTATATACAACACCACAAACTTGTCTTTCACCCCCGCAGTTAAGGCGGAGACCGCGGCAGCCGACCTGCCTGGCTCGGCAACTGCCGCGCTATCTTCCGCGATCAACCTTTCCAGGCCCTCGAGCTCCCGCTCCAACTGGGCGGCGTCAGGGGTTACGTGGCCGTCTATCAGTATGGATTCCTCCGGCACGGCATCCGTACTCAATGTGGTCATTCGATGTTGCCGGCGTTGCTGCCAACGACCGAAGAAATAGATCATTAACAGCACGACAACGCCGATAAACAATAGCATCAAGCGCATTCTATCCATTTCAGCTATAGGGTATTTCGAATTGAGGGGAACTTGCCTTCTAGCTAGTGTCAGTCCGGAAACGCCAGCCTTCTACAGATCATGTCATCCCGGCGAAGGCCGGGATCCAGGGAATTCAACGACAGGCTGGATTCCGGCATACGCCGGAATGACGGAAAATGTTGTTTCTGGATGAACACTAGCTAGCCAGCAGCCATTTGCACCGCTTGATCGACGTCAACTGCCACCAGGCGGGATACACCCGGTTCGCTCATGGTAACCCCGGTAAGCTGTTGGGCCATTTCCATGGTTATCTTGTTGTGGGTGATAAAAATAAATTGCACCCGCTTCGACATTTCCCGGACCAACTCACAGTAGCGCCCTACATTGGCATCATCCAGCGGCGCATCCACCTCGTCCAGCATGCAGAACGGCGAGGGATTCAGCTCAAAAATAGCGAATACCAGCGCCACCGCGGTGAGCGCCTTTTCGCCGCCGGATAACAGGTGAATGGTACTGTTACGCTTGCCGGGAGGACGCGCCATCACCGTCACTCCGGTATCCAGTAAATCGTCACCTGTCATTTCCAGATAAGCGCTCCCACCACCAAACAGACGCGGGAACATCTTTTGCAAACCTACATTGACCTTGTCGAACGTATCTTTAAAGCGGGTCCGGGTCTCTTTATCAATCTTTCGAATCGCATCTTCCAAGGTATCCAATGCCTCAGTTACATCGGCATGTTGTGAATCCAAATATTGTTTACGCTCTGACTGTTCCTGACATTCATCAATGGCCGCCAAATTGATCGGACCGAGACGTTGAATCCGTTGAGTCATCTTGTGTGCCTTTTCATCCCACGCATCAGGGTTGGCATCTGCCGGCATTTCATCCTGCAAGACCTCCAGCCGGTAGTCGGTTTCGGCCAATTGTTCCAGTTGCGTATCGCTACGCACCTTAAGCTCTTGCCAAGCCATACGCTCTTGGTCCAGTTCCGCCCGCATAGATTCCGCATTTTGCTCGCATTCATTACGCTTTTGCTCTTGATCGCGCAACCGATGTTCGATCTCTTCCATCTTCTCCCGCGCCACCGTTAACTGGCCTTCCACTTCCAAACGGGCCTTAAGCGTCTCTTCCAACTCTGCTTTAAGGGCCTTAATAGGCGATTCCGCATTGGCCAAGATAGCTTGGAGGTCGTCACGGCGCTGGGACAGATACCGCTGCTGTGAGCGTATACGATCAAGAGATTGCTGCGTACTATTCAAGCTCGCATTCATGGACTCCATCTTCAGGGCCAGTTCATGCACGGTATCACTATCACAACGAGCGCGGCTGCGGGATTCTTCGAGGGCAACGCGCAATTCATCCCTGCGCCTGGATCGTGTTTCCCGCTCAGCGGCAGACGCTTCCATGCTTGTCATTAGGCTATGCAGCTGGTGGTGCGATGCCTCTAACTCTCCCCTACCCTGCTTGATCTGCGCCGCGATTTCCTTGGCTTCCTGACGCAATACATCACCGCGGCTGCGAACTTGCTCCATGCGGCTCGCGCGCGTACTGAGCTGCGCATGAGTTTCCGCCTCCCGGCGATGAGCCTGGTTCACCTCCGTTTGTAACTCCAGCCGCCGGCCTTCTGATTCATGTAGTTTTGACCGTGTTGCATCCAAATCTTCTTGCAACGCCGTTATTCTCTTAGATTCCACTTTAATTATATTGTTTAACTCATTGATTTCCGTACTTCTTCCTAACACTCCTGTCTTCTCGTCGGGATCCCGCGCAACCCGCAGCCAGGCGTTGCTCAACCATATGCCATCCCGCGTTACGACTGATTCATTTGCCTTCAGATGATTCCGTAATGCCATGGCCTTGGGCAATGAATCGGCGGCATAGACACCACCCATAATCCCCGCCAAGGACCATGGCGAAAGTACCTTGTTCAGTAATGGTTCCCCCGCACCAGACCCTTTCGGGTTGCTAACCTTACAGGTAGTATCGAACGCCACTATAGCGCCGTGTTCCAGATCGCCTAATACTTTTGCGACCTTGTCAATGCCGTCGACGCAAACCGCCTCCAGATAAAACCCCAGCACCGTCTCTACCGCCCGGTCCCAACCATCTTCCACCTGAATTTCCTCGGCCAGACGCGGCACCTTATCCAGTTTGCGGGATTTTAACCAAGCCGTAACCGAACCTTCCTGCCGCCCTAATGCAGCCTGTTGCAGCGCCTCCAGAGACGCCAGCCGCCCTCGCAAGTCCTGCTGTCTCGTACGTAGTTCATCCAGCTGTTCCAGCTTGCGCTCAGTCTGCTCTTGAAGTTCACCGATTCGCGCGGTTGTTTTATCCAGGTCTTTCTGCCGCAGTACGGTGTCTTTTCCCCGTTGCCCTACTTCTCGCTCCATGGACTTGATTTCTTTCTCCAAGGTCTTTGGCGATAACGCCGCGCACTCCGTCTCGACCCTCTCCCGCCGCTGCGTAAGCTGACCCAGTTCCCTTTCCAGATGATCCATGCGGGTGCGTTCAACCTGAGCATTTTGCGCAACCTCCGCCGAGCGCTGGTTAAATTCATCCCACTGCTGCTGCCATTCCTGCATAGTCTGCTCGGCACGGTCGCGCGCCGCCGATGACGACCCCTGCTGTTCGCGCAGCTTGGCAAGCTCAGGATTATTAACGTTCAGTTCCTGCTCCAACTGTTCGAACTGGACACAGTCCGTCTCCAGGTGTTGTTCCAGTTCCGTCCAGACGCGCTGGGATTGCTGCAATTCCTCTTGCTGATTATCCCGGGTTTCGCGCGCGTGTTGGCTGGCTTGCTCGATCCGCGCAATCTCAGCACCAACTTCGTAGTAATGGCCCTGAATCTCATTAAACCCATCGTTCGCCCCGGCCAATTCCGCCCGTGCCTTCTCCATGGCGTTTTCTATCGCCCGTTGTTCCGCCACCACCGCCTCCATGGCGGTTGTACGCTCTTGCAAGCCACGTTCCCGGTCGGCACCAGCCTCCTCAAGCGCCCCATAGCGCAGCGCAATTAGTTCAGCTCGTATGCGCCTTTCCTCCTGCTTGAATTCCTTAAAACGCTCCGCCGCCTTTGACTGCCGTTGCAGATGGCTCAACTGCTTGGCAATCTCTTCGATCAGGTCATCCAGCCGCGCCAGATTATCCCGTGCGTGGCGAATTCGGGTTTCCGTTTCACGGCGACGTTCCTTGTATTTGGAAATACCAGCGGCCTCCTCCAAATACACGCGCAATTCCTCGGGCCTGGCCTCAATCAGGCGCGAAATCATGCCCTGCTCTATAATGGAATAACTGCGGGGACCCAGCCCCGTGCCGAGGAAAAGGTCAGTAATATCACGGCGCCGGCAGCGGGTATTGTTAATGTAGTACACCGACTGGCCATCGCGGGCAACCTGCCGCTTGATGGAAACCTCACTGTAGCTGGCGTACTGGCCGCCGAAGGAACCATCGTCATTTTGGAACACCAATTCGATGGCCGCGGTACCCACCGGCTTACGGGTATTCGAACCGTTAAAGATTACATCGGCCATCGTCTCGCCCCGCAGATGCTTTGCGGAACCTTCTCCCATCACCCAACGCACCGCGTCGATGACGTTTGATTTACCACAACCATTGGGACCGACGACTCCGACCAGGCTGCCGGAGAAATGAATCGTAGTGGGATCGACGAAGGATTTGAAGCCGGAGAGTTTAACTCTACTTAAGCGCATGGACGGTCACAATACTCGATTCCGGTCCGGTGTGACAAGTAACATTTTTCGAACCAGCAGTCGCCGGCACGGGGACCATGCAACGGAGGCGGCCTGAACCCGTTGTCATCACATTGAAGGACTACTAATATCTTGCTCCAATGGCAACGCAACCCAGCAAGGATCTAGAGACCTTTCCCAATCCTCATCCGGATCGGGATTACACCATTCACATACGCATCCCGGAATTTACCTGTCTTTGCCCCAAGACCGGCCAACCCGACTTTGCCACCTTGCGCTTGAATTACGTTCCAGACCAGCAGTGCCTGGAGCTAAAAGCACTCAAGATGTACATCTGGTCATACCGGGACCAGGGGGCATTTCACGAAGACGTCACGAACCGAATACTGCAGGACCTGGTAGCCAGTTGTAAGCCGCGATTTCTCCGGGTCACCGCTGACTTTAACGTGCGCGGCGGCCTCTACACCACCGTGGCAAGCGAATACCGCCAACCGGGATGGCAACCGCCCGCCAAGGTAGAACTACCCTAAGGCGTGATCGTTAACTTTTTATTAAACATATAGTTACTATGTATGGACCCAAGGCCGATTGGTGCAATATGCGGGCTAGCGACGTGAAGTCTGACCAGTAGCCACCCTCCACATTCAGGCACCAAAACCAGTGCAAACGTTTATCGGCATTGACCTGGGCACTTCCGGCTGCCGTGGCGCCATGATCGATTCCAGCGGCAAGCAACAGGCCTTCGTCCACACAAAACTGCCCAGACCAATCAGTGAGGGCGCACGAGTTACCCAAGCAGCGCATTATTGGTGGGACGCCGTTGATCAGATGATGGGCGAACTGTGCGCCTTGGTCCCTGGTGCGGAAGTACACGCACTGGCGGTGGATGGGACCTCCGGCACGTTACTCTACATCGACCCCCAAGGTACACCTTTGGGACCCGCTCTGATGTACAACGATCAGCGGGCCGTAGGGCAGGCAAGGCAAGTGGCCGGCATCGCCCCCGACGATTGCGGCGCCCACGGGCCCAGTTCCAGCGTCGCGAAATGGCTGTACCTCGCCGGGCGGTTCCCGCAACGGTCCGACGCGCTGCCATGCCATCAGGCCGATTGGATCGTGGGCCAACTCTGTGGAAACTACCGGATCAGCGATGAACACAATGCCCTGAAACTTGGCTTCGACCCCGTACAGGGCGCATGGCCGGCATGGCTGAAGGAGTTAGGGATTCCCGTGGATAAACTGCCTCAGGTAGTCCCCCCAGGCAAGCCGGTAGGCACGCTGCGGGCCAAACTGGCGCGCCGCTGGGGGCTGTCGCAGTCCATACGGATAGTAGCCGGCACCACCGACAGCACCGCGGGAGTCTTGGCCACCGGCGCACATCGTCTGGGGCAGGCCGTTACGTCCCTGGGCAGCACCCTGGTAATGAAAGTTTTGTCTCCGCAACCGCTGTTCGCGGGCAAGCTGGGGGTTTATAGCCACCGCCTGGGAAATATCTGGTTAGCAGGCGGGGC
>JAZFSS010000072.1:0-2456 GCA_036446275.1 Gammaproteobacteria bacterium
ATCGACCTGAAAAACTGGCGCGGAAATCAAAAAAACTCAGGTTTTCTTCCAGCAGAGCGGGCATGGATGGACGAGCTGTTTGATAACCGAGGTTATGTGGATGCCTTCCGGGCCGTAAACCAGGAGCCCGATCAATATACCTGGTGGTCAAACCGTGGCCAGGCCTGGGCCAAGAACGTGGGTTGGCGCATCGATTACCAAGTCATTACGCCGGGCCTGAAGGATCTGGTGAAGTCCGCATCCATCTACAAGAAGCAACGGTTTTCCGACCATGTACCGTTGATCATGGATTATGATTTTAAGATCAGATAAGAGACAAGAAAGGCCGTAGGGGAGGGCAGCTATAGGGCGTGCCGTGCGCGCCATATTTCGAAACAAACGGGAAAATTGTCGGGTTACGCTTCACTAACCCGACCTACTGCGGAATCACGTAGGTTGGATTAGGCCGCTAGGCCGTAATCCAACAATGAAATGTCGGGTTACGCCTCACTCGTGTGCCCGCGGGTGCTCGCACCCGCAGGGTACATGGTGCCCGAACGGCGTCGCCTAAAGCGCCTACTGTTGGTAGCCTTTCGGGTGAACCCGACCTACCAAAGAATTACTATCGCCTGTTATCTGCTTTCCCCCTGTTCCCAATCCCTCTGCTGGCTGGCGTAGTACATCATCTTTTTTACCCAGGGCAGCAAAAAATAAGCGGGAAAAGCCAGGAAAAAAGTCAGTAGGAAATAATCGGCGTAACCCATGATCTGCGCGCCGAAACCGCCGGCCCAACCGGCCACCGAGCGACTAAGGGCAAACACCGACGATAATAGCGCGTACTCGGTAGCGGAATGACGCTTATTGACAATGGCCATCAAAAAGGCCAGAAACGCGGCGGTGCCGAGGCCGCCGGTAAAGGATTCCGTGGCACTGGCGGCATATAGGAAGATCTGATGATTTAAAGGAACCTGTGTACCTGCTTCCACCAATGGCAAAACCGATGCCACCCAGGCATATCCCAGGTTGGACACGGCTTGCAGCAGTCCCAAGACCCACAGGGCGCGGAAAATTCCTACCCGGTCGGTATACCACCCGCCGGCGATGCCGCCGGCAATGGAAAGCCCTATCCCGATATTGACGGAAACCAAACCGATTTGGCTGGCGGAGAAACCGGCATCCACCCAAAACGGCTTGATCATAAAACCCATGGAGCTGTCGGCTAGCTTGAAGATCAAGATGAATATCAGAACGGGGACGATATAGGGGCGCCGCAGCATCTCAAGCAGGGTGCCGAACATCGGGCCTTCTGTGACAGAAGAACGTTCGGAAACGGCGACTCGTGACCGGGATTTTTCGGTGGTTCTGGACAGGCTGGAGAATACGGTACTGGATATCGCAAGCAACACCGCGCCGCCAAACCCATAGGCCCAGAAATGCACCACCGTTTCGGACCAGCCAGTGGCGCGATTCACCAGCCACAATACGCCCAGCAGGAACGAAATCACCACCATAAAGGCCGCCGGGTGTGTGATCAATGTTTTTAGTTCCTCCATGAGGCTAATGGTCCCCGCACCTTGGATATTCCGCTCTGGAGGTGCGGCACGGCAAGCCAGTCCCGTGCATAGCAGTATTGCCATTGCGGCGATATAGGCTCCACTCCATCCGAACCAATCTACGAAAATGAGTACAAATCCCGATGCAAGCATGCCTACCCGGTAAAACGCAATTCGCAGCCCATTGGCCCGGCCCAACTCACGCTTATTCAGCATCTCGATGGTATAGCCATCGATGGCGATGTCGTTGGTGGCGGACAATAGTGTGAATAGGCCCACTGCATACCAAACCCAGGAGCCAAACTCGCTATGCAGCGCGAACCACAACATAACCCCGGCCATGAGCCAATTGGCGCTGAACATCCACTGTCGATGATGCCGGAAATGATCCACTGCCGGTGCCCAGAGAAACTTGAGTGTCCAGGCCAGGCCGAGCAGGCTCATGAATCCGATTTTCCACAGTTCCACACCTTGTTGGCGGAAGTACACTGGTATGACGTCGTAGAAAATGCCAAGGGGAAAGCCCTCGGCAAAGTACAGAATGCCGACCCAGAAGAACTTGGATTTCAAAAGTTTCCGGGTGGGGAGTAACGGTTCTGTTGTTGGCATGGCCCTATTCTCGTTTACGATGGTCAGTAACGCGAATCGGCTCCGGTACCTATCCATTTGACGCCCGGCAATTGGGTTTATGTCCCTGGGAAACGCCGTTTAAAGGGAAGAAATTGGATAATATTGTTTTAAATCAATAGCTAAACCGCTATCCCATCGGCCGGATTTACAGCAGATACTGCGTTTGACAGAATACGGCCTCTTCAATTAACCAAATACGTAAGCGGAAATGGGTGCGCAGGCCGGTTATCTGCAAAGATAAGGCCGCGGCTAGGGCCACTCCTAACGCAATTCACTGGAGAGTGTCTAATGAAA
>JAZFSS010000073.1:0-19952 GCA_036446275.1 Gammaproteobacteria bacterium
AGATCCGCGGCGACAGTTGCCAAGCGTAAGCCCAAGGCTCGACACAGTTGCTTTTCTATCTCGCTTAAAGGGTTTTTACTGTCGGCACCCGCTACATGGCTCGGGCCGTAGGGTGTTCCGCCGGACTCTGTGGTTATTAGCCCAGGCTCACTGAAAGGCAGTCCCATCAGCAGCATGCCATGGTGCAACAGCGGCAGCATCATGGACAGCAATGTGGTTTCCTGGCCTCCATGCAAGCTGGATGTAGAGGTGAATACGGCTGCGGGTTTGCCGACTAAATCACCGGACAGCCAGAGGCTGCTGGTGGAGTCCAGAAAGTATTTCAAAGGGGCTGCCATGTTGCCAAATCTTGTGGGACTTCCCAATGCCAGCCCTGCGCAGGATTGCAGATCATCCAGGGTCGCATAGGGCGGTCCTTTCCCGGGAACGGAATCCTCCACCGCCTCACAGACCGTGGATACAGACGGAACGGTGCGGAGTACCGCTTGCATTCCCGGTATTTCCTCTACCCCGCGGGCAATACGGCATGCCATTTCTCCCGTGGCGCCGTAGCGGCTGTAGTAGAGAATCAGGATGTCAGCCATTAGAGAATTTTAAGAATATTTTCCGGCGGACGGCCCACAACGGCCTTGCTATTGGCAAGCACGATGGGACGTTCGATCAGGATAGGGTTTGCGACCATGGCAGCTATCAATTGATCGCGGCTCAGGCTTGGGTCTTGCAAGGAGTTGGCGGCATAGGCGGCCTCCCGTTTACGCATTAAATCTCTTGGATCTGCGCCAAGCAATGTGAGTATATGCGCTAACGTTTGGCGGTCAGGCGGGTTCTTTAGATATTCCACAACGGTAGGTTCAAACCCATTTTGGCGTAGCAATTCCAGGGTTGCACGTGATTTGCTGCAATGTGGATTGTGGTAAATCAATACGTCGGATTGATGTATCATCGTTAGATCTCGAGTACTTAAAAACCAATGTTGGTAATCGTTGTAAATGCCATGCGCCAACTCTTTGAATATAAACACCACTGGACTTGCAGCACTTACAATCAACCCAAATACAACGACCTCTAGGTTACATTGCTGTTAGTCGCGTGTCACCGATTTGATGGGCAATTTACACTGCTCAAGGGATGCGTTCTTAACCTTGACCGGAATCCTTGCTGGTGCTAGCTTTCATGCCTTAGTCCCGGGTATTCGTAATACAGCCGATTATTTAAGTGAATTAGATGTACATCCGTCGTTCTTGTTTCATCGTGCTGTGCGGATTTTTGGCAGCTTGCGCGGCTGCCCCGGCCCAGGAGATGAGTGATGCCCGGCAGGCAATCGAGTCTGCTATGGCGACCGGTGCCGAAGACCATACCAATCCCGCTATGCGTGAGGCCAGGCAACTGATGGAACAAGCACAACGGGCTATAGAGGAGCATCGATACCAGGATGCGCGAAGCATGGCGCTGGAAGCGAAAACCAAAGCAATTTCAGCCCGCATTGTTGTTCGGCAGGAATCCCTATATCCTGAATCAAGGTAAGTCGAGTGGTGAATCCTTGGGTCACACGCCTTTGCGTATTTCCATCAGCAAGTACGGATACCGGCTACCACTTAAGTTTCTTTAATGCGGTAGCTGAAGCGCTCTAATGTGGCGAATGATTCCAGCAATTGCGAGCAGATTATCTTGCTTGTTTCCTCTCCGTCGATTAAAAGTAATTGACGCCCTTTCCGAAACACCCCTCTTGGACCAATAATTGTCTGTAGCGTTTGCCCGCCATGTCGCAGTTCCAGGCCAAGTGCGCTATGGGTCTTTCTCTCTTCCCAGTCTGATTGCAAGGTGCCTATCTCTACCGGCACCAGGTGGTCGCCGATATATTGAATGCCGAATCGGATTCCATCGCTATGGGTTTTTATTAGCCAGCGTACGATGGCAGGAATCCAATGCAGTGTTCCGGCGGATGCAGGCATTCCGACAGCCGTGATTTGACCTACCGAGAGCTTGGCACCATCAACTTTTACGCATTGCAGTGCGAGTCCGCCTTTGCTTCTGTTAAGCAGTAAGCAGTGAACATGACTGGCGCTTGCTGCCGAACCAGAGCGGTCATCGGCCAACCCGCCATGAATTGCGGACAGTCCGACATTCAAAAGCGTGGTAGTGCCGGAACCCGAGAATCGAGGCATGACCCTTTGCGGAGCGCGTGCCCAAAGTTTCAATAGGCGTGCGCCCAATTGGATGGTTTCAGATTTGGTGATGCGATCCGAAAATCCTATGTCCAAGGGTGATCCACCTGCTTGCAGTTTTTCCAGATCCCTGTGCAGAGCCTCTGTTAGCGCGCGCCCATTGAGCCAATATTGCCGTGTGTCCCCAGAACCGGAATCCTGAGTGTTATCTCTGTCAAGATCCAGTATCAATATTCCGGTCTTGTCTGTGCCATCGTCCGGGCCTTGAAGCTGGATTTTCTCCTTATGCTCGCCAAGGTAGTTGAAGACATCCCAGACTGTTCTCGGGGACAGTCTGTAGGGGTCCATGGCGCTAAGAAAAGCGATTCGCTTGAAGGTGCTGCCTATCGCCGTTAGCGCCGATTCAGTAGATGCAGTGGGAACTTTCTCTTGCAACAATGCCGCTCGTTCCGCGTGATGGTATAGCGCCACGATCTCAGGCAATATCGATCCCTCGATCATATCGTAGGTTTGGTAGTGCTGTATCAGGTAAATACTCAGATAATGAATTGCCCGTTCTATCGCCAAGGCGATCTCTTGTTTCTTGCTTAAACTGCCCCGGGATGCTACGGAATCGCTTATCGCCAGTTTATAGCCGAACGCCATTTCCTCGCACAGGGCCCTCCCCTCCTGGATTGCCTCGTAGGGTTCCGGCCTGCCCGTTCGGGCCAGTTGAGCATCGATCAACGATTCATGTAACCGCCGATATGCCGTGTGATATTGCTCCATCAGCTGCAACCGTTGATCCGCTGGGAGTCCATTGCGGTTCAATGTATAGAGTCTGGCATTTATTTCTCGGGCAGACTCCACTACCGCAAGATATGGCAGATTATCCAGCCAGGAGCCCAGATTTTTTGCATCGGTTTCAAGGGTCCCATCAACTGGCACACCTGGTTTAGGCAGAGTTAGCTCTAGTATGGCCATCGTCTCTGTAAGTTCGAATTCCCGGTATAGTGGAAGTATCCCCTTTTCCTCTGCCGCATGGCTAGGTTCCAGTAAAAACCTAAGTTTGCGAGTGGAAGCTGAATCGGTCCGTTGTAGTGAGCGACTCCAGTAACTGAGCGCATCGAACAGTGGATGTTTGATCTCCCTGAATCAACTCTATCTTATGTCCTTTGCGAAACACTCCGCTTGGAGCAATGATTGTCTGCAGTGTTCGGGAACTATGCCGTAACTCCAATTTGAGTGCGTCATGTGTTATTCCCTCTTTCATTCTTGCATCCAGGGTGCAGACTCTTACCGGTGTCATCTTGTCACCCACATATTGGATCCCAAATTGGACCGACTTCTCATCTATCTTCATTAGCCACCTTATAATGACAGGAAGCCATTGCGTCGATTTGGAAGGAGTCGATATCCCCACGGCCGCTGCTTGCCCTATCAAGAGCCTGGGGGCATATTGTTTCGGGCATAGCAACGCGAGTCCACCGGTGCTGCGGTTTAGCCGCGAGCAGGGAATATCACCCAGTTCTGTATTCGGGACCGGGTGTTTATTAAGCAGCCGGTTATGGATCGCGTTCAGCCCTATAATCAGGTGTGTAGTTCCAGAGCCTGAAAATCGAGGCATGACACGTTGTGGTGTGCGCGCCCAAAGATTCAGCAGGCGTGTTCCCAACTGAACGGTTTCCGCACGGCTGATGCGCTCTGAAAATCCCACATCCACAGGCTGTCCGCCCGTTCTGATTTTCTCTAAGTCTGCAACAAGGCTCTCGATTAGGGCGCGTCCATTCAACGAATATTTTTCTGAGTCCTCGAGCTCCGTATCCTTAGTCCTGGCCCTGCTTATATCTATAAATAAAACTCCGGCCCTTGTCGTGTCTTCTTGGGAAGATTGGATCTCAATATTGTCCTTGTGTTTGCCAAGATAATTAAATACATCCCATACGTTCCCCGGTGGCAATTGGTACGGGTCGGAGATGCGTAGAAACGCTATCCGCTTGAAGGTATCTGCGATCGTAGTCTGCGCACGCTTTGTTAGGGAGAGAATTCTTTCCTGCAATAATCCCTTTTGTTCGCCATATTGGTACAGTGCTGATATTTCACGCCATAGCGATCTATCGATCATCGTATAGGTTTGATAGTGTTGTATCATGCAAAGGCTGAGATAATGAATGGCGCGCTCAACGGCCAGTGCGATCTCCTGGGGTTTTATTAAGCTGCGTTGTAGCGTCACAGAATCGCTAACGACCAGTTTGTAGCCAAATGCCATTTCGCAGCGCAGGCGCTCACACTCTTTGATCGCTTCATTTGCATCCAACGGGCCGGTTAGGGACAACTGGATATCGATCAACGACTCGTGCAGTCGTTGGTATGCGGTGTGAAATTGCTCCATCAGCTTCAGCCGTTGCCCCGTGGGTACCTGATTGCGGTTCAAAAGGTAAAGCCTGTCGCTTATTTCCCGTACGGTTTCCACCACCGCAAGGTAGGGCAGATTATCAAGCCAGGAGCCCAGGTTTTTGGGATTGGCATCCAAGGTCCTGTTGCTCGACGCTACTGACTCAGGCAGAGATAGCTGTAAGGTGGTCATAGCTCCAACTAGAGCAGGGTTGCGGCCATAGCGGACATTTCCACTAGCCCCATCGTTAGTACGAGTTTGGCGTAATCGCGAGATTTGATCGTCTTAGCCCCCTTGGTCCTTGGCGGCGATATTATAGCCTGTAAACTGGCGGTTGGTAGTAACGGCGATAATCCGGCCCCGTCGTTTCCCTGAGGTAGTACGCACTCGATCCGGCCTGGGACGGTGGTAGCCACCACAGGACGGGAACGTTCAGGTTCCGGGGCTGTCCGTGTAAAGGTAATGGATCGCCGGCGACCCTGGTATGATGATCCAGCCGGGGGCGAGACTGAAAGAATAGTTGGGAAAATAGATTGTAAGTCATGAAAAAGGTAGTTGCCCTCTGTTGTTTACTGGCGTGGGGTTCGGTGTCTGCCGAACCGGTCGATTTTTCCCTGCTCGATCTGGATGGAAGATCTCATAAACTTTCCGATTACCGGGGTAAATGGGTAATAGTCAACTACTGGGCGACCTGGTGCCCGCCGTGCCTGGAGGAAATACCGGATCTGGTGGATTTTCACGAACAGCATCGTTACAAAGATGCTGTGGTGTTGGGTATCAATTTTGAAACCATTGGTTTGCAACAACTGCGGTCTTTTGTTGACGACCTTTCTATTACCTACCCTATATTACGTGGTGACGAATCACCGGTAACTCCGCTGGGAATGATACCGGGTCTGCCAACCACTATAATAGTATCGCCGGCCGGCGTGCCGGTTGCACGGCAGGAGGGACCGATCACCAAGGCGGCACTGGAAGACTTTATCAAACGCAAGACCGAGTCCTCGGCAAGCAAATAGGGAACAGATTTTATAGAATGGGGGGGCAGAATTTTGAATCTGCCCTGATTTAAGAAATGAAATTGTGCTATCGCTGTTACGTGTTTGGCAGGGTCCAAGGGGTATTTTTCCGTGTATCTACGCGCCGGCAGGCCCAGGAACTGGGAATTACAGGCTATGTCCGTAATCTTCCAGACGATCGGGTTGAGGTATTGGCTTGTGGTGAGCACGACGCTGTGAATGCACTACGTGACTGGCTATGGGTAGGTCCCTCCGCGGCACGGATCGAAGACGTACAGTGTGAGCAGCTGACGTTTCAGGAAATGGTGGGATTTTCCATGAAGTGAAAGGAGTTCTTGGCGGTTAAATATTTAAGGAACCTCTGATTAATTACCTTGCCGTCATCCCGGCGAATGCCGGGATCCAGAAATTTCAATGACATGGATTCCGGCCTGCGCCGGAATGACGAATAAATCAGAGCTTCCTTAATATAAAGCCCCCCGCGCAGCCGCAAGATCTTCGTCGGCGATTTCCGGAGTTAGTATCGTATCGGCAGGTGGGCGGCTGTTGTCCGGCTCCGGATAGTCGAGCGTGTAGTGCAGGCCGCGGCTCTCTTTGCGTTGTTGCGCACAGCGGATGATAAGATCGGAAACTTGGACCAGATTGCGTAGCTCGAGCAAATCATTCGTTACGCGAAAGTTACTATAGTAGTCGTGGATTTCTTTCTGCAGCAGTTGTACGCGGCGCCGGGCCCGTTGCAGGCGTTTGTCAGTGCGTACAATTCCTACATAGTCCCACATAAAGCGCCGCAACTCGTCCCAGTTGTGACTTACTACCACCTCCTCATCGGAATCTGTAACCCTGGACTCATCCCATTCCGGAACCAGCGCCGCCGCCGGCGCCTGTGCCAGTGAATCTGTAATATCTTCGCCGGCCGAGTGTGCGAACACCAGACATTCCAATAGTGAGTTGCTGGCCAGCCGGTTAGCACCATGGAAGCCGGTGCATGCCGTTTCACCAATCGCATACAGGCCAGGCAGGCCGGTACGCCCGCGCGTATCGGTGGTGACCCCGCCACAGGTGTAATGAGCGGCAGGTACTACAGGTATAGGTTCCCGGGTTATATCAAAACCGTACTCCTGACAGCGTGCGTATACGGTGGGAAAGTGCTCTTTGATAAAGGCAGCCGGTTTATCGCTGATATCCAGAAATACCGAGGAGGCACCCAGGCGCTTCATCTCATGATCAATGGCTCTGGCGACGATATCTCTCGGGGCTAGCTCGCCGCGCTTGTCAAATCGTTGTAGAAAAGGCGAGCCGTCAGGCAGTAACAAGTGGCCGCCTTCCCCCCGCAGCGCCTCTGTTACCAGGAAAGATTTGGCCTTTGGGTGGTAGAGGCACGTGGGGTGGAACTGATTGAACTCCATGTTCGATACCCGGCATCCAGCGCGCCAGGCCATGGCAATGCCATCTCCCGTCGATGTATCCGGATTACTGGTATACAGGTAGACCTTGCTGGCGCCACCGGTGGCCAATACCACGTGGTTTGCCTGAAATACGTCTACACTCCCCTTACGGCGGTCAAGCACATAGGCCCCGACACAGCGATTTGGCAACAGCCCCAACTTTGCATTGGTGATGAGATCAACAGCGATATGCTGTTCAAACAACTGAATGTTTTGATGCCGGCTGACCGCATCGACTAAGCTGGTTTCGATCACGCGCCCAGTCGCATCGGCGGCATGGATCACCCGGCGATGGCTATGTCCCCCTTCCCGTGTCAGGTGAAAATCGGCGCTTTCGGTGGTGTTTCTAGTAAACGGGATCCCCAGGTCGATCAGCCATTGAATGGCATCGGGACCTCGCTCTATAGCGAAGCGAACGACGTTCGGATGGCACAATCCCGCACCGGCATTGAGCGTGTCGTTAATGTGGGCTTCGAAGGAATCGACGGGGTCCAGAACAGATGACACACCGCCTTGGGCATAATAGGTGCAGCCCTCTGTAGGCTTGCCTTTAGAGAGTACCGCTACGCGGGCTTGTGGAGCCAAGTGCAGTGCCAGGGTCAAGCCGGCGGCGCCGCTACCAATGATCAATACATCAAATTGATGGGTATTCCCCATAGCTTGTGGCCAAGTTGCCGATCGGTTATGGTTTCCTTCCCGCGGGATTACGCGAACGGTTCGTCAGGTTGCGGGTAGATCTACGGCGTACAGGGTGTCCGCCAAACAATTTTCCGTCGAGCTCGGTTCCCCGCGCCGCGCTTCTTGCCCCGGATAGACCGCCGAGTCGGCGAGTCGGTTAAATGAGCCACCGACCTCCCCGGGAGGCCAAATAATGACTAAAACTGCTACCGCTGACGGACCCACTAGACTGAATTCAACCCTGGAGCCGCCTTACCCAATGAGCCGGGCGGTGGACGAGGTTGACCTTACCCTAATATGACTCCACTGGCGAACTATCCAGGGTGGATACTGTCTATCGGTCAGGATGGTAGGGTCGGGCCGACTGTAAGCGCGGGGTCCGGATGAACGAGACAAACGTGGATCATGTACTTGTCCGGCGGGTACAAGACGGAGATAAGCAGGCATTCGATATCCTGGTTCTTAAGTATCAACACAAGATTACGAAGCTGGTCTCCCGGTATGTGCGCCATCCCAGCGATGCACAGGACGTTGCTCAAGAGGCCTTTATCAAGGCATACCGAGCGCTGGCCTCGTTTCGCGGCGATAGCGCGTTCTATACATGGCTGTACAGGATAGCGATCAATACGGCAAAGAATTTTCTGGTTGCCCAATCCCGGCGCCCGCCAAGCGATGATATTGATGTGCAGGACGCGGAACAGTTGGAGGGAGTGTCGGGTTTAAAGGAATACGGCACTCCGGAACACGTGGTGCTAAAGGATGAGATTGAGCAGACGATCTTCAAGGCTATCGAGGAATTGCCGGAAGACTTGCGTTCCGCCATTACACTGCGTGAATTGGAAGGTTTGAGCTACGAGGAAATTGCTCAAGCAATGAGTTGCCCTATTGGTACAGTGCGATCGCGGATATTCCGGGCTCGAGAAACCATTGACAACAAGTTACGACCACTGTTGGAATAGCAGTAACAAGTGTGGCCAACAGGCAGAGTTAATGTGCAACTTTGAAATTATTTTTTGACGTGCTGCGAAATGAGTGAAGACCATGACTGAACGTATAAGAGAGCAGTTGTCGGCGATGGTAGATAACCATCTGTCGGAAGCAGAGCAGGAGCTTATGACCGCCCGGCTAAAGGGAGACCGGGAGCTTGTTGGCTATTGGTATCGCTATCATGTGATCGGCGATGCCCTGCGTGGACAACTGCCGGACCATTTGATATCGATGTTTTTGGACCGTGTCCGGCAGGCACTGCGTGACGAGCCTCCCGTGGGGGCGCCATCACGTCGCAAAGCGCCTGCTTGGGTAAAGCCGCTTGCCGGCCTGGCCGTAGCCGCGTCAGTGGCGCTGGTAGCGGTGTTAGGCCTGCGGAATACGCAAGTAGGAAGCGCGCCGGAGATGATTGTTATTGCCGAGGATATCCAGCAAGAAGTGGCTCTACGTCCAAAGTTGGTTCGGGTGCGGGGAGTTAAGTGGAACGTGGCAGCGCCCCGTGTTGTGGCTCAGCTAAACGGCTATCTGGTTAA
Organism: Gammaproteobacteria bacterium; assembly: GCA_036446275.1. Taxonomy (GTDB): domain Bacteria; phylum Pseudomonadota; class Gammaproteobacteria; order JAZFSS01; family JAZFSS01; genus JAZFSS01. The sequence continues at coordinate 9,202 of JAZFSS010000073.1, forward strand.
TCATGGGGAGTATGCGGTGAGTGGCGGTATGCCTGGCATTAGCCCCCATGTGCGGATTGTCGGCTATGACACTGGTCCCTGAGGCGTAATGAAAGGGTTTGTTGCTTGCTCCATTCTGTTGGTAACGGCGGCCACTGCGAACGCCGAGTCCACCGATGGCAGGTTCTGGCTGGACAAGATGTCCCGGGCTATCAGCGAACTCAATTTTGAGGGCACCTTTGTTTACCTGCATGGCAATCAAATGGAGACCGTGCACATCCTTCATGGTGTCGACGAGAAGGGTGAAGAGAGAGAGCGAATGATTTCACTGACGGGCGTAGCTCGTGAGGTGATACGCGATAGCAATCACGTCACCTGCATTTTACCCGACAGTCAGTCCGTTGTGGTCGATAAGAGTCACCCGCGTAAGCCGTTTCCGGCGGCGTTTCACCAGGATCTCGACAAACTCGCCAATTATTACGATTTTCACGATTTGGGCGATGATCGTATGACTGGTGTGCCGGTAAGGGTCATTGCGATTCAACCTAGGGATAAGTACCGCTACGGTTACCGCATGTGGCTGGACAAGAAGACCAATATGCTGCTTAAGTTCGATCTTACCGATGCACAGGGTATGCCGGTAGAGCAAATGATGTTTACGGATTTTAAGGTCCGAGATCGTATCGCATTAAGTGAATTCGAGCCCGCATTAAGCGGCGCCGGCTATACGCGGTTGGAAGTCGCTTTAGAGGACCAGGAACAGGATTCATCCCCGTCCCACTCCTGGCGTGTTGACCGCCTGCCGGAAGGGTTTATGCTGACTCATCATAACCGGCATTTCTTGCCTGCAAGCCCTGACCGGGTCGAACACATGGTATTCGGTGATGGACTGGCAACGGTGTCTGTGTATGTGGAGAAACCGGCTCCCAATGAGGAAAACTTGCAGGGTATTTCCAGTATGGGAGCGGTGAACGCCTATGGCGCGAGGATTGCAGGTCACCAGGTAACCGCTGTGGGAGAGGTTCCAGAGGTGACTGTGAAAATGATTGTCCGGTCGGCCAGGCCAGTGCAGTGAGGGTTTGTTGTGTTAGAAGAAACAGGTCGTGTAGTGCAGGTAAGTGGGGATACCGCTTGGGTTGAGACTGAGCGTGCCTCTACTTGTGCTGGGTGCGTGGCCAAATCCGGGTGTGGTACCGCAGTGCTGTCACGAGTTATGGGAGTTCGTCGAAACCGCGTGCGAGCCTTAAATCCGGTGCACGCATGTGCCGGTGATCGGGTGGTGATTGGATTGCAAGAAGATGCGCTGGTGCGAGGTTCTCTCGCCATGTATTTGATACCGTTGATGGGTTTGCTAGCCGGCGCAATACTCGGGCAGTCCACCGGAGGAACCGAATCCCTCAGTATTTTATTTGCGGCGCTTGGGTTCGGTGGTGGTTTGGCGTGGCTGCGCTGGTTTGGACGACGCATCCGTGCAGATCAACAATACCAGGCTATGGTATTGCGTCGAGTTTCGGAATGACCAGTATAATTAACAATTACTAATTATTAAAGGAGTATCCATGGGCCACCAACGCTTTAAAATTTATCTTATTTCGTTTTGCGCACTTTTGTTTTGTGCGGTAGTAACTCCGGCACATAGCTATGTGTTGCCGGATTTTCGCCAACTTGTTATAGATAGCAGTCCGGCGGTCGTCAATATCAGTACTACCCAAAAAGTCCAGGTAAAGCGCCATTTGCCGCCGCAGATGCAGATCCCGGATCTTCCTGATGACAGTCCGTTGAATGATTTTTTCCGGCACTTCTTTGGTGACGAAGAAGGTCGACCGCGCCAATATAATGCCAGATCGCTTGGATCCGGCTTCATTATCTCCCAGGATGGCTATGTCTTGACCAACAGTCACGTGATTCGGGGAGCCGATGAGATCATTGTACGGCTTAGTAACCGGCGGCAACTGGTTGCCGAAGTCGTGGGATCCGATGTGCGTAGTGATGTGGCGTTACTAAAAATCGACGCGAAAGACTTACCTGTCGTCAAGATTGGAGAGTCCAGCAAACTCGACGTGGGAGAGTGGGTGCTTGCGATCGGATCCCCGTTTGGATTCGATCATTCAGCGACAGCTGGAATCGTTAGTGCTAAAGGCCGCAGCTTGCCCAGGGAGAACTACGTGCCGTTTATTCAGACGGACGTGGCGATCAATCCGGGAAACTCAGGTGGGCCGTTATTCAACTTGGAAGGAAAGGTTGTGGGTGTGAATTCCCAAATCTACAGCCGCACTGGTGGGTATATGGGGCTGTCTTTTGCCATACCTATCGAAGTAGCGATGGACGTAGCGGAACAACTGAAAACAAACGGGCGCGTTAGCCGCGGCTGGTTAGGTGTTCTGATTCAGGATGTAACCCGCAACTTGGCCGAGTCCTTTGGCATGAGCAAGCCTCAAGGAGCCCTGGTGGCCCAGGTATTATCCGACAGCCCGGCGGAGCAGGCGGGATTTCAGGTGGGGGATATCATTACAGAGTTTGATGGTAAGGAAATTATTAGGTCTTCGAATCTGCCGCCTATTGTCGGAAGCAGCCCGGTAGGGGAGCGCATCAGGGTTAAAGTGGTGCGTAATGGCAAGACCCGGGTACTCAAAGTCCGCTTGGGAGAATTGCCTGATGAAGAGGTGCAGCTTGCTTATGGAGAACCCGAAACCACACCGGCTGACCGGTTGGCTATTGTGATCGCTGATCTGACCCGAAAGCAGCGGGAAGATTTGGAAGTTGAGCATGGTGTGCTGGTAAAAAAAGTGGAAGAGGGTGCTGCCGCGAATGCTGGAATCCACGCCGGGGACGTAATCCTGATGGTTAATAACACCAAGGTTAAGGATGCCGAACACTTCCAGGAAATTGTGGAGGGGTTGAAGGACGGTTCGTCCGTGCCCGTGCTGGTGAAACGTAAAGGCGGTCCAACGTTTCTGGCGCTCAAATTGCCGAAGGATAAGTAAGCGACGATTTGAAGGATGCATGCATGGGCCTCGGCCGGTCTCGGCCGAGGCATTTGTGGTTAGGGTGACTGGTGCGATTTTCGGTAGTGGGTCAGTTTCAATTACTGCGAAGAGAGGGGAGGAATACGCGGCGCGTCGTAGGCGACGAGCGGAACAGGGATAGTGGAGCGAGACGCCTTCGATTCGCGCGTAACCATGGACGGTGTAGCGAGATTAAGCGATGGGTATTCCTCCCCTCTCTCCAGACTGTGTTAAATACTGTCAAACTGACCCACTACCCAATATGCGGGCTAGTGGGGCCTTAGCCTGGAAAAATGTATACTACGTGGTTAGGCCGCCCCGTAGTTTTTTGCGATGTAACCGCTGTTTCCCAGTTTGTAAATCATGTAGCCTGCCGAATCCAGGGACCCGTGAGATGAAATACCCAGGCTAAACAATGATTACATCAAATCTGAGAGGCCCGGTACGCATGTTACGGCGACATTAGGAAAGCCGGGCCTTTCATTTTTTGGTCCCTATTTAGACTAGGAATAGACGTGTTTTTAATCCTAAAAGCCGGTTTCGGTTGGCCCTTTAAATTGACGCAGATTTCATGGTCGAACAAGGGTGTGCTGTAGTGAATAATAAGGAGCAGATACGGAATTTTTCGATCATTGCCCATATTGACCATGGAAAGTCAACGCTGGCTGATCGCTTTATTCAGCTTTGTGGAGGTCTTACGGATCGAGAGATGGGATCCCAGGTTCTGGATACGATGGATCTGGAGCGGGAGCGTGGCATTACAATTAAGGCCCAGTGTGTGTCCCTTAACTACCGTGCCGATGACGGTAATACCTATTATCTGAATTTCATCGACACGCCGGGGCATGTGGATTTTTCCTATGAAGTGTCGCGCTCTTTGGCTGCTTGCGAGGGCGCGTTACTAGTGGTGGATGCTGTACAAGGGGTCGAGGCGCAAAGCGTGGCAAATTGCTATACGGCCATCGAGCAAGACCTGGAGGTGGTCCCGGTACTGAACAAAATCGATCTGCCTGCGGCGGAGCCGGAACGGGTGATCCGTGAAATTGAGGAGATTATTGGTCTGGAAGCCCGTGATGCAGTATGCGTAAGCGCTAAAACAGGGGAGGGGATTAATGAGCTTCTTGAGCGGCTCATAAAGCAAATTCCTCCGCCCCAGGGAAATCCTGATGCGCCGCTGCAGGCCTTGATTATCGATTCTTGGTTTGATAATTACGTCGGTGTGATCTCCCTGGTGCGGGTGGTGCAGGGCAGGCTTGCAAGCGGCCAAAAGATTCAAGTAATGTCGACGGGAAGGGTCTTTCAAGTAGAAAAGGTAGGGGTATTTACGCCTAAACGGGAAGATCGGCAAATGCTTTCCACCGGTGAGGTTGGTTATGTAATCGCGGGGGTGAAAGATGTGGATGGTGCACCGGTCGGGGATACGTTAACTCATTCGGTCCAACCGGCCGAAACTGCTCTGCCGGGGTTCCAAAGGGTGCAGCCGCGGGTTTTTTCGGGTTTATTTCCGGTGATTTCCGATGACTATGAAGATCTGCGAGAGGCCCTGCGAAAGTTGCGTCTCAATGACGCATCGCTACATTTTGAACCCGAGACCTCCCAGGCGCTGGGATTCGGTTTTCGATGTGGATTTCTGGGGATGTTGCATATGGAAATTGTTCAGGAGCGCCTGGAAAGGGAATACAGGTTAGACCTGGTTACCACGGCACCAACCGTGGTATACGAGGTTTTGACAACGCGAGATGAGCTGTTACGAATCGATAATCCTGCGAATCTTCCCTCTAACAGCGAAATTTCCGAAATTCGTGAGCCTATTATAATGGCCAATATTTTAGTGCCCCCAGAGTATTTGGGGCCGGTAATTCGGCTGTGTGAGGAAAAACGTGGAGTGCAAAGGAAGTTACAATACCTGGGCAATCAGGCGGTGCTCGGATATGAATTACCGCTGATTGAAGTGGTGATGGACTTTTTTGACCGTTTAAAATCAGTAAGCCGCGGCTACGCATCCTTCGATTATTCCTGGGAACGGTTTCAGGGCGCCCCGTTGGTAAAGCTTGATATTCTCATTAACGGCGAGCATGTAGATGCGCTATCGGTAATCGTACATAGAGATCAGGCCGCGCGCCGGGGCCGGGACTTGGCCGCAAAGATGAAGGAACTAATCCCGCGGCAGATGTTTGACGTGGGTATCCAGGCGGCGTTGGGCAGCCAGATAATAGCGCGTACCAATGTGAAGGCGCTACGCAAGAACGTGACGGCGAAATGTTATGGAGGGGACGTGACCCGCAAGCGTAAGCTGTTGGAGAAACAGAAGGCGGGTAAACGAAGAATGAAGAAATTTGGCAGGGTGGAGATTCCTCAGGATGCTTTTCTTGCCGTTCTACAGGTTGGAAAAAAATAGGAATAAGAGCGATGGATTTAGACTTTTCAACAATTTTATTTATTGCCACGGTGTTTACCGGTGGCGTGTGGTATATAGACCGAACATGGGGTGTACCGAAGCGGCTGGAGAAAGCTGCCAGGATTCAAGAGTCCGCAAATTCGGAGCCGGATGATGAGACGATTCAATTGGCTTTGAAAGAACCCACTTTTGTAGAGTATTGTAAATCATTCTTCCCGGTAATTTTGGCGGTCTTCCTGCTGCGATCGTTTTTAGTTGAGCCATTTCGAATTCCGTCAGGTTCAATGATGCCGACATTACTGGCGGGTGATTTTATATTGGTTAACAAATATGCTTATGGAATTCGGTTGCCGGTTATTAATCGGAAGGTCATAGATGTCGAAGACCCCAAGCGTGGTGATGTAGTGGTATTTCGTTATCCAAGGGATCCATCGATAGATTACATTAAGCGTGTCGTGGGTCTGCCTGGGGACCATATCCGATACCAGGGAAAGACTGTTTCGATAAATGGAAAAAAGATTGCTCAGGTTCCGGTTGGCACTTATATGGGTGCCGGAGCAGGTTCGTCCATGATGGGAGCCAATAGACGCACCGAGCAATTGGGTGATGCCGAGCACGATATATTGGTGCAGCCTAACTTACGATCGAGAAACGGTGAATTTTTCGTCCCGCCAGGGCATTATTTTGTAATGGGAGACAATCGGGATAATAGTAACGATAGCCGTTTCTGGGGCACGGTGCCGAATCAGAATCTGGTTGGAAAGGCGTTTCTTATATGGATGAATTGGGACTCAGTCGACCACGGCATCAACTGGAGTAGGATAGGCGATAGTATCCGCTGATCTGGAATATTGGTTGCTTAGCGGTGTTTCGGGTTTATGATGACGGCTATCGTGAGCCAGTTCATAGACTTTCCGGTTATTATTTCCCAGAATTACAGGGTTGGTGAGTGTGCGCTGGAATTTGCTTACAGGGGGTAATTATGAATAACGTGGATAAACAACGCGGAATGACGACCATCGGCTGGTTGATTGTGTTGTTCCTGGTGGGGTTCTTCGCGTTAGTCCTAGTGCGGTTGGCGCCTGCATATTTGGAATACTTTTCAGTAGCATCAACGTTGGAGGCGCTGAAGAAAGAGCCGTTTATTGCCGGCATGTCGACACCTGAAATTCGCGAAAAGATAAGCCGGCGCTTTGATGTTAATGATATAGATACCCTTAAACACACTGATGTAAGAATCGAGCGAAGAGGCGGCCGTTTGCTTATCACCGCTGAATATGAAGTCCGCTCTCCGTTGGTTGCCAATGTGGATGTAGTCACCAGCTTTCTCAAACAGGTAGAGATTCCCCTGCGTTGATTGACGGCTACGAAAAGTTAAGTCGAATATTAGGCTATGAGTTTCAGGATCGTGGGTTGCTCGAGATTGCGCTGACCCATCGAAGCGCCAGTAGCGATAATAACGAACGACTTGAGTTTTTGGGCGATGCCGTTCTTGGTTCAGTGATTGCCGAACAGTTGTACAGACGTTTTCCGGATGCGGCTGAGGGAGAGCTAAGTCGGTTGCGCGCCACCCTTGTCCGGAAAGAAACCTTGGCGGAAGTCGCCCATTCATTGGATCTGGGAGGCTTTTTGCGCCTGGGGTCTGGTGAAATGAAAAGCGGTGGTTCTCGCCGTGATTCCATACTTGCCGACGCGTTGGAGAGTATTATAGCGGCCATTTATCTGGATCGTGGCATAGAACCATGCCATGGCTTTATATTGAAGATTTACGATGAGCGCATGATGAACCTGTCGAAGGAGGAAGTTCTAAAAGACCCCAAGACACGGCTGCAGGAATACATGCAAGCCAACCGTATGGAGTTACCCAACTATGAAATCGTAGAGATTTTTGGCAAAGATCATGCGCAGATTTTTTCTGTGCAGTGCCAGGCGCCAAGTATGGGGCGGACGTCGACTGGCAAAGGGAGCAGCAGGCGACGTGCGGAGCAGAGCGCGGCCCAGAGTATGTTGGAAGAGTTGGATGTTTGAAATAAGATAAAAGGTTAAAGATGAAAGATAAAAGGGCGTGAGTGTTCCTAAAGGGTAAACTCAAGACCTGCGATTCGTAATAATATAGGCATTACTTCACATCTAGTATTCTGCAATGAGCATTTCACTTTTTACCTTTTATCTTTAATGTAATGTCCGATTCCTTTTGCTGTGGTTATGTAGCCTTGATAGGCCGGCCTAATGTAGGTAAGTCGACCTTGCTGAACAGTCTTTTAGGCCAGAAATTAAGTATTACATCCCGGCGTCCCCAAACTACGCGGCATCGGGTTGTCGGTATTAAGACTCTCGCGGACGCCCAGATTATATATGTAGACACCCCAGGACTGCATCGCCACGCTCCGCGCGCGATGAACCGGTATTTGAACCGCACTGCTAGTGCTGCGATAAGCGATGTGGATATTGTGGTGTTTGTGGTGGAAGGCACCCGGTGGACAGATGAAGACGAGCTTGTGTTGGAAAAGTTGCAGGTTACCGAGGCACCTGTAATTCTGGTGCTCAATAAGGTTGATCGGCTCAACGACAAATCGGCGCTTCTAAAAAGCCTAAAGACATTGGAGGCAAAAAGGGTATTTGCGCACTTGATTCCACTATCAGCTAGTAGCGGTGAAAATGTACCAAGCCTGGAGGAGCGGATTCTTGCGCTGTTGCCCCAGGCTCCACCGGTGTACCCTGAAGACCAGCTTACGGATCGTAGCGGGCGGTTTCTGGCGGCGGAACTTATTCGAGAGAAATTATTTCGTCGACTGGGGCAGGAGCTTCCTTATGGCCTGACAGTGGAAATTGAGAGATTCAAACAGTTGAAAGGAGTCGCTGAAATCCACGCCTTGATCTGGGTCGAGAAGTCGAGTCAAAAGGCGATCGTGATCGGCAAAGGGGGTGGGTTACTTAAGTCAGTAGGAAGCGCGGCCCGACGGGATATGGAATCATTGTTCGGCTGTAAGGTTCGCCTGAAACTCTGGGTGAAGGTCAAAAAGGGGTGGACTGATGACGAGAAGGCGTTGTTAAGCCTCGGTTATAATGAGAATTAATAATTAGGAATTACTAATTACTAATTCCTAATTATTAATTATCCCAATGCGAACCACACTCCAGCCTGCCTATATCCTGCACAGTTATCCGTATAGGGACACAAGTCTACTGGTGGAGGCTTTTACCCGTGACTATGGCCGATTAGGGCTGGTTGCGCGTGGAGCGCGCGGACCGGCGGGTCGGCGGCGACCATCCATGCAGCCGTTCCAGTCGCTGCTGATTTCTTATTCAGGACGGAGCGAGCTTGGCACCCTGACAGGCTGTGAAAGCAGTGGGCCGGCGATTGTCCTGAAGGGCAACCTTCTATTTAGCGGTTTTTATCTGAACGAGTTGCTGCTAAGGCTCCTGCTCCGGCAAGATCCTCATGTCGAATTATTCCAGTGCTATGAAAAAACGTTACAGGACCTGGGCCGTGGCGGTGGTCAGCGGGCGTTACGCCTGTTCGAAAAGCGGCTGCTTGAGGAACTGGGTTACGGGCTACAACTCAAATATGATGTAAATTGGCATCGTCCTTTGGAGGCAGACCGTGCCTATGAGTTTCGTCTGGAGCACGGCCCCTTCGTGGTACCCGCAAGCAATCGCGGCGTATTGTGCTTTTCAGGTAAGAGCCTGATTTCTTTGCGGCGGGAGGAGCTTTCCGATGCACAGAGTTTGCGGGATGCTAAAAAGCTAATGCGGGCCGCGCTTAGTCTTTATCTCGGTGATCGGCCGCTTAAGACCCGGGAAGTATTGCGGCAAGTTCAGGTAAAAGATAAAAGATAAAAAATCTGAAACCATGGATAAACCAAGCTTACTGCTAGGAGTTAATATCGATCATGTTGCTACCTTGCGGCAGGCTCGTGGTACCCAGTATCCCGACCCGATTCAGGTGGCTGCCGAAGTGGAGCGGGCGGGCGCCGACAGCATTACATTACACTTGCGGGAAGATCGTCGGCATATCCAGGATCAGGATGTGCGCATGCTGAGGAAGGTTTTGTTGACTCGCATGAATCTGGAAATGGCGGTGACCGCGGAAATGATCGATATCGCATCGCAAATCGGGCCCCAGGACTGTTGCCTGGTTCCGGAACGGCGCGAGGAACTTACCACCGAAGGCGGTCTTGATGTGGCGAAGCAGAAGGATAAAATTCAGGACGCTTGCGTACAACTCGCTGAGGCTGGGGTGCGGGTCTCGCTGTTCATTGATGCTGACATCCATCAGGTGGAAGCGGCCGTGCAGGTGGGCGCGCCCTGTATTGAAATCCACACGGGGCATTATGCCGATGCAGCACCAGGCGATCATACAGAATCTGACTTGCGGAGGATTGTGCAGGCAGTTGAATTTGGCACGGAGTCTGGTCTGCGGGTTCATGCCGGCCACGGTTTGAATTACCAGAACGTAGTTCCTGTCGCCGCTATTCTCCAGGTGTCGGAGCTGAATATCGGACACGCGATCATAGCGCGAGCGATATTTACTGGAATTCAGCCGGCCGTGCAGGAAATGAAACGACTAATGACCGAGGCACGCCAGGGCACCTGATTTATTCGATCAAGCCTATCGGGCGGCCTGTGGCCGCCGCTTTACTCGGTGTGCATACCCGTAAAACCGTCGGGCACAAGCACAGAGAGGGAAGGCGTTCCCAGCGCGTCGTAGGCGGCGAGCAGAACAGGGGTGAGCCGGAAACGGATAAAGGTCCAGCGGACCTTTATCCCGGCGAACGGGTTCGTCAGGGAAGACGAACCCCGGGCTTTCGAGCGTAGCAGGATAGCGAAGCGAAGAAAGGTGGCGCGAGACGTCTCCGATTCGAGTGAAGCCATGGGCGCGATGGAAATAGGCGACCGTCCTGTGAACGGTCGCCCCGTCACGCGGCTTCGCCACGGATGGCGAAGCCCGGATTGGCGTAGCGAAACAGGATAGTGAAGCAAGCCAAGCGCAACGAGATTAAGCGACGGGGACGTCCTACCCTCTCTGATTTGTGGTCCAAACTGAGACACTACCAGGAGTCAGATCAGCGCGCCGCCACTGCTTCACTCAGTATTTGTTCCAGTCGCGCAGCCGATATGTATCCCGGCACCAACTGACCATCTTCCAGAATAATAGACGGCGTTCCCCTAACGCCTACTAACCCGCCCATGTTGTAATGGTCAAGCACGGGATTGTCACACTGCCGCTTTACCGGATCCTTGCCCCTCTTGGCCTCGGTTAGCGCCTTGTTGCGATCATCGGCACACCACACGGAGACGGCCTTTTCAAAAGACGGCGTATTGGGACCTGAGCGGGGAAAGAAAGCGTAGCGAACTTTGATGCCCTT
>JAZFSS010000074.1:0-7287 GCA_036446275.1 Gammaproteobacteria bacterium
AATGGATCTCTCAAACGTCCATCAAAACAAACTGAATGCAGTTGCCCGACAACTCAACGAGCGACCAAGAAAAACGCTAGACTTTAGAACACCGGCTGAACGATTTAACCAATGTGTTGCGTCGACCGGTTGAAATCGCAACTTAAAAGCAGCCGTTGGTGTGGTAGAGTTTTGAACGGCAGCAAACGACCCGAAGCGGACATCGATCGAAAGAGAGCGAATAGGTCTTTTCGTCCTAGATGGCTGCAATAAGATTCGTCCTTGGGGGCACTCCGTTAGCCAGTGAGCTCCTTGAGATATGACTCGATTTCAACGATTAGTGAGTCCAGCCTTCGCGCGAAATCGTTCATCTGGTTCAGATACCACACGTTCCACACGATGTGCATATACCGGAGCTGATTTTGAAATACTGTAAGTTGTCGGGCTTTTCAAAGCCTTCAGGGGCACTGGCCGCCTGGAAGGTTGCGAACAACTATCTGGATTTCATTATGACTCCGAATTTTGACCTTGTTGCTCAGAAATCCAGTTATCCACCCGGGCCTCTAACAGCAGCATCGGCAAAGCACCACCACCAAGCAAGACATCATGGAAGGCTCTAATATCAAACTGGTCACCCAGGGTTTCTTCGGCGCGGGAGCGAAGTTCTAGGATCTTCAGCATGCCAATTTTGTAGGAGGTGGCCTGCCCGGGGGTTGTGAGGTAGCGGCGTATTTCTGAGCGGACTGCGCCTTCAGGAATGGCCGAGTTGTCAAAAAAGAACTGCTCTGCCTGCTCCTGGGTCCAGCCCTTGGCGTGTAGGCCGGTATCGACCACCAGGCGAATGGCGCGCCACATTTCCGCCGTTAGTCTTCCGAAGTCCCTATAGGAGTCTTTGAACTGTCCCATCTCCTTGGCCAGTTTTTCCGAATACAACGCCCAGCCTTCTGAATAGACAGAGAAATCAGCTTGTGTGCGGAAGGTCGGAACTTCAGTGAGTTCCTGGGCGATGGAGATCTGCATATGATGGCCGGGGCTGCCTTCATGGTAGGCCGTGGTTTCCATGTCGGTCTTGGAGTAGGCACTCATGTTGGACATGTGCACGTAATATACGCCTGGCCGGGAGCCGTCCGGGGTTGCAGACATATAGTGTTGTGCCCCACCGTCGACTTCGCGGAACTCTTCCACCCGCTTCACCACCAGCTCGGCTTTGGGCAGAGTGCCGAAAAAGTCCGGCAATTTCTGGTCGATTTCAGCCAGGAATTCCCTTGTGTCTTCCAGGTAGCCTTCACGACCCTCATCTGTGTTGGAGTAATAGAATTGCGGGTCGGTGCGGATGAACTCGAAAAACGCCACCAGGTCACCGTCGAAGCCGACCTCATCCTTGATGGCGACCATTTCTGTTTTGATGCGTTGTACTTCACTCATGCCCAACTGGTGCACATCATCTGCTGTCATAGGCAGGGTGGTGTAGGTGGTCAGCTGGTGGTTGTAGTACGCCTCGCCATTGGGCAGGGCGGAAACGCCCCTGGCCTGCACATCTGCGTTGACCATGTCGACTTTCAGCCAATCTATGAAGGCGGCATAGGCAGACTGGAACTCTTCTGTCAGCTTTTGATTCACCTGTGCCAGGAGCTCTTTGGCAGTGTTTTCACTGACGGTACCCGCCGTGACCAGCACCTCGATCTTGCCCTTGGCGTCTTTGAGTATGGATGAGTCGGTATCACCGTTGAACGGCAGACCGGTGATCACCTTTGTGGCGCGATCGATGGCCGTTTCAAAGGCGAATTGGGGTGGACGCATACCGTCGGAGGCTTTCAGTTTCGCCAACCCCAGAACCTGATCCATTGCGCGGGAAACGCCGGCGATACGGGTGATATAGGCGCGCATCTCTTCTTCGCTTTCAACCTTGTGGAAGTTGATCAGGAAGGTGGGAAACCAGTCTTCCCACCCACCAAGCTCTCCAAACAGGTAACCCTGGCGCATAAAGTCCAGGTTCGCAACTGCCTCTTCAGTCTGGAATACCCACAGGTCAAAGGATTCTTTGCCGGCGGTTGATAACGCATTGTAGTCAAACTGTTCTTTCATTTGCTCAACGGTTTTTACACGCCAGGCCGCTTGATCCCGTGCAGCCTGTTCCGTGATTTCATCAATTTGGTCGTACAGGTCTTTCCGGCCCAGCATGGTCAATTGCATGGGGCTGAACTGCAATTCTTCCTCGTAGCGCTCGTCCAGCCATGCATTCAGAATTTCAGTCTCGGCCTCGGCCTCGATCTCGGGCGTAGCGGCGGCCACATACTTGCTGGCTGCAGGTTCAGCATCTGGCGTGGCTGACTGCTCTGCCGGAGTATCTTCTCTCTGGCAAGCCGCAAGGATGACCAGCGCGATGATGGCACTTAGCAGCCATCTTGTTGTGTGGGTGATCATTCGTGTCGATCTCCAGCGTTTCTTGAGAAAGTGCGGCACATAGTGCCACTAACTCCCATGCCAGTCGAACAGTCACCAATAAACGGGCCCGAATCTCCCCCGCCTTTGATTGGCACTTCTCAGTCATTCTATGGACCGCTTCTGGCCGACTGCAGCCGTCAGAACGTCGTTGTTGCGGTCGATTGAGTGACTGCTTTTCACTTAAAAGCAGTAGGTCAGGTGGTACGATAGTGACCGTCAGGAAACCGGCCGCTCCGTGAATGTCAACTTAAGGTTTAGAGAGTAGAATTGGCACTAGTGACCACCATACAGAAAATGGCTGCCGCCAAGGAGCGGCAACGGGTCATGACTAAGCGAAATGCATCCTGGCGCCCTCTAATTCTGCAGCCGACTTACTTAGATGTCCTAGGTGGTGATTAAGCATGAAAATTTATGCAAGACGAAACGGAGGCAAAACAGACTGGCTATTGATCGTGGCGATGACTTCGCTGACCTTTGGATGTGCGTCCGGGCCGTCGCATGAAGAAGGCTACAAATACGTAAACGGAGTGAACCACTACTATGAGATTTATGGCTCTGGCGATCCGGTTTTTGTGTTACACGGCGGCCCCGGAATGTACCACGATGAACTTGTCCCGTACTTCGCTCCGCTAGCCAAAACCAACGCCGTTATTTTTTACGACCAAAGAGGGAACGGACGGTCATTACTCGAACGGATAAATCGCGATACATTCAACGTCGAGTTGATGGTGGAGGATCTTGAACTACTGCGAAAGGAATTCAAAGTTGAGCGACTGACTTTGCTGGGGCACTCATGGGGCGGGCTTCTCGCGCTCTACTACGCCACGAAGTATCCGGATAATGTCGAACGATTAATAATCATTGATGCAGCTCCCGTGAACACGGAACTTCTGATCAAATCGTACGAGAATCTGGTATCCCGCTTTACTGAGTCGGAATGGGCCCATTTGCAGGAAATGTATGACAGTGAGGAATACCAAAAAGGCAATCCTGCCGTGCACAACGAGGCAATGCGACTTTCAGAGGGCAAGACCTTTTATCGAAAAGAACTGATCGACGAGTTTATGTTGCATGCATCCTTTGATGAGCGTACTGCCAAAAACATGGTGGAAATAGCCCCGCTTGCCACTGAAATGAAACTGAGTATTTCAGTTCAGGACGACTTGGGCCGAATATCTTGCCCGGTGCTGATCATCCACAGTCGACAGGACTTCGTCGTAGAAGAGTCACCACGATTGGCTCACGAACTCCTGCCGAATTCGCGGATCGAGTATATTGAGAACAGCGGCCATTACCCGTTTATCGAGGCCCCTGAAGCATTGTTTGAAGCGGTACACCGGTTCCTCGAGGAAAAATAGTCCTCGGAAGAATTTCTTTCCAGGCCTGCCTGCCAAAGCTGGAGCCACTAACGGCGGCAGTTGGCCGTTAGCTGCCAGTCGTGGCACTGAAATAAACGACTGATGAGTGGCCACTTTGTGGCTGGAAGCGGAACTTAGATATCAATGACTGTCAGTAGCTGCTTCCGACCCAGAGCGGACATTGCAGATCAGCCAATTCGCAAGGGATTTTTGTATGCTTATTCTGTATCAATTTTGAATCTGCCACGTTCGTACCAGACCGAAGAGACGGAGGCTTCAACATGAGCAAATATCGAAACGAATTGCCCCAATTGTCAGGCGACTTGTTTTTGACAGATGCCGGGCTTGAAACCGACCTTATTTTCAATCACGGGATCGAAATTCGAGAATTTGCAGCGCATACCCTCCTACAGAATCCGCATGGCCGGGATGCAGTCGCCAATTATCTCCGAGGATTTCTTTCCCTCGCGAATAAGTACGACGCGGGATTTGTGCTAGACAGCCAAACATGGAAGGCCCACATGCACTGGGCTGACGATCTCGGCGCAAACGAACAAGAGCTGCGTCAGTCGAATAAAGAGGCCATCGCGTTGATTGCAGAACTGCGTGACGAGTTTTCCGGCAATAGGAAGCCGATAGTCCTCAACGGAGTAATCGGTCCCCGAGGCGACGCGTACGCCCCTGAAGCCAGACTGGCAGCAAGAGCGTCGGAGGAGTATCACTCGAAACAGATCGGTTGGTTAGTTGAAACTGATGTCGATATGGTGACAGCGTTGACCTTCACACAATCGGATGAGGCTATCGGTGTTGTTCGGGCGGCGCAGTCGGTGGGTCTTCCCGTTGTGATTTCATTCACCGTGGAGACCGACGGCAGTTTGCCAACGGGCGAGCCACTCAATGAGGCCATTAGCGCTGTCGACGATGCGACGAATGCCGCCGCCGCTTATTTCATGGTGAATTGTGCGCATCCGGATCACTTCTTTCATGTGCTCGATGACTCGCATTGGGCACGTCGTATCTGTGGACTGCGTTGTAACGCATCGCGGTTGAGCCACGCAGAATTGGACGAATGCGAGGTGCTCGACGACGGCGACCCTGTGGAACTTGCCAATCAATACAAAGCAATTACGAACACAATGCCATGGCTGAACATATTCGGAGGTTGTTGCGGCTCTGATTTGCGACATGTCACCCAGATCGCGAAGGCTGTCGGCGGCCCAATCTAAGGTCCGCTCATGGCCGAGAGGAGTTAGTCGCATCGTCACGAAACGGGTCCGGTGAACAGCCCGTTACTATTCAGTTGGCAAATTTTCTGGAAGGACATATGGAAGGTCTCCAGGAAGGGTGTGCATGGCTGCTTCCTTCTCCAGCGTCCCACACTGGACATACTGTAAATATAAATAGACCTTTTAGGAGGGTGGTAGAAGCCGCTGGCCTTGATCCTACCGAGGTAGTTCAGCCTACATTAAAGACATACCGTGATAACGAGAGTTTTCTGGTCACGATTACACCAAAATTACACACAATTGCGTAAAGAAGCAGAATAAGAGTTGTAACTATTTGAAAATATGGTGCCCAGCGGCAGCATCGAACCACCGACACGCGGATTTTCAGTCTGGATAACTCTAAGTTAACTTATTGAAATATAAAATGTTATGGTAGATAAATATTTGTTAGGCTCAATAATAGACACATTAATCGGCTGCTCAGCTAACTACAAATCAGGAACCACTATTTCTTATCATTCATGCAGCGTGTGTGCACACTTCTTGCTGTAGTCGGCTTCCCAGCTTATTCCGTGCCTCCTCCAGATCAAAGTCAGCCTGGAGTCCCATCCAGAATTCCTCGGAGGTTCCAAAGTAGCGCGCAAGGCGGAGAGCCGTGTCAGCCGTTACAGCCCGCTTGCCGTGCACGATCTCATTGATCCGCCTCGGTGGTACACCCATATTGCGGGCAATCCGGTTCTGGCTGATACCCATGGGAACTAAAAATTCCTCGAGGAGCACTTCTCCGGGATGAATGTTTGTCAGTTTGGTCATGTTTTGTACCTATTTCAGTGGTAATCCACGATTTCCACGTTGAGGGCATCGCCTTCGTTCCAGTGGAAGCAGATCCTCCACTGATCATTGATCCTTATACTGTGCTGTCCGGCACGTTTCCCGCGAAGCGCTTCCAGACGATTGGCTGGTGGTACACGGAGGTCATTAAGGGATCGGGCGTTGTTGATCATTCGAAGCTTTCGCCGGGCTATCTGTTGGATATCCTGAGGCAATCGCCTCGAGCGCTGTCCGTGCCAGATCTTTTCGGTTTCCTTTGCCCGAAAACTCTTAATCATGACAGGAGCATAACGCAGCACGTCATATAACGCAACGCGTTATACTCCAATCAAGACGGAAAAGTGTTGACTATGTCTTCGGTATAAAATGTAAACCATGTCTCCGGTATACACCTATAAATATTGGGGCTATATGTATATTACTGTAATATACATATATGATTGATCTGGCGGAGATCACGAGCTTTGATTGGGACGAAGGAAATGCCCGAAAGAACGAAAAGCATGGTGTTTTCATGGCAGAGACAGAACAGGTTTTTTTCAATACTCCTTTGCTGGTTTTGGAAGACATCAAACACAGTCGCAAGGAACTACGATTCCATGCCCTGGGCAAGACAGACAAAGTACGATTACTACACATTACATTCACGTTGCGTGGCGCCGGTGAGAAAATAAGAGTGATTTCAGCCAGGGATATGCATCGAAAAGAACGAGTGATTTATGAAAAAGCAAATTAAAGCTATACCGGAATTTGCCAGTGAGCAGGAAGAACGGCACTTCTGGGAAAAGCATGATTCATCTGAATACCTTGACTGGAAAAAAGCTGAGTCGGTAGTTTTACCCAACTTGAAGCCAACGACAAAGACCATTTCTTTGCGCTTGCCACAGCATTTATTGGATTCCATAAAATCAGCGGCACACTCACGTGACGTCCCCTACCAATCGCTAATCAAGGTGTGGTTGCAGGAAAAACTGCACGATCAGTAGATTGGTGCCCAGGGGCGGACCAATCTGACTGGATCAGATTTGGACGCACAAAGTGCGCCCGCAGGGCGAGCCACAGGGATGTGGCGAGTCAATCGAACCACCGACACGCGGATTTTCAGAAGAAAAGGCTAATTTTAGTTTTTAATTAAATCAGTCACTTGCGGTGTTTGTCCAACACGAATGTGCCAGTAAAGTGCCGTTAATATGGTTTAAACGCCAGTTAAAGTGGCACAAATTTGGCACAAAGAGATAAATGAATTTCAGTTTTCTGAATGTCTGCTTGCGGTCGAGGCTATGTGAAAACCCTAAATAGAATCAAGTGGTGTTGATTTGCATCTAATATTGCCCAGTCTTTGCATGCAGGAAGTGCCCCATCCAAGTGTGGTTCAGCACCGTGCTGTCAAGCAGGTTGACTGCTATAGCCGGGGCAAATCAGAGTGCAAATATATATAGTTTTTGGTT
>JAZFSS010000075.1:0-4580 GCA_036446275.1 Gammaproteobacteria bacterium
CCCATGCCCCGGATCGATTGCTGCAATGGGTCGAGCGTTACCATGCCTGGGTACGGCATTAATCGGTAGTGGGTTAGTCTCGATTACTGCAAAGAGGGGGGCGGAATACCTGGCGCGTCGTAGGCGGCGAGCGAAACAGGGGCGAGTCGCGGGATAGGAGCGACGAGCGCCGAGACCAAGGACGGTCTGGGCCGGTACCCAAGCGAAGCAGGATTGCGAAGCGCAGGGATGGAGCGAGACGCCTCCGATTCGAGTGAAGCCATGGACGGCACAGCGAGATTAAGCGATGGGTATTCCTCCCCTCTCTCCAGCACCGTGTTACTTACCGTCAAACTGACCCACTACCGATTAATGCCGTACCCAGGCATGGTAACGCTCGACCCATCGCAACAATCGATCCGGGGTATGGGCCCGTTTCCAGTTACCGGCGGCATACTTATTGGCCTCCACCAAGGTTGGATAGATGTGGATCGTCCCCAGGATCTTATTCAAGCCAAATCCGTTACGCATGGCCGCCACGAACTCGGCGATAAGATCACCGGCATGTTCGCCGGCGATGGTTACCCCAAGGATCCGGTCTTTACCTGGCTCAGTTAGCACCTTTACAAGCCCATGGGCCTCTTCGTCCGCGATGGCCCGGTCCAAATCATCGATCCCATACGTGGTCACTTCGTAAGGAATGTCTTTTTCTTTTGCCTCCTGCTCGTTCAGTCCCACCCGGGCAATCTCGGGATCGGTAAATGTCGCCCAAGGTATCACCGAGTAGTCCACACGAAACTTTTTAAAACGCCCGAACAACGCGTTTACCGCACAGTACCAAGCCTGATGCGCCGCCACATGGGTGAACTGATAGGGTCCTGTTACATCGCCGCAAGCATAGATATTGGGAAAATTCGTTTGCAGATACTCGTTTACCTCCAGGGTACCCCGGGGACCGACCGTGACACCCAGTTCGTCTAAACCGAAACCCTGGGTATGTGCCTTTCGACCGATGGCAACCAGCAATTCATCAAATTCTATGGAAACCTCAGTATTGTTATGCTCACATATCAATAACTTATGGCCATTTTCTAATTTAAATTCTTTAGGATTATGTTGCACACGGACATCCACACCCTCCTCGCGAAAACGATCTAACAGCATTTTCGAAAACTCCGGATCTTCCCGCACCAGGATCCGTGGGCGCCGTTGTACTTGAATAACCTGGCTGCCGAAACGAGCGAAGCATTGGGCCAGTTCGCAACCAATGGGCCCGCCTCCCAGCACAAGCAGGCGCTGCGGTAGTTCCCGCAGGTCCCACACGGTATCCGAGGTCAGGTAACCCGTGTCCTCTATGCCCGGAATTGGTGGCACGAATGGCCGCCCACCGGTAGCGATGACGATGGCACGGGCGCTTAAAGTCCGGCCATCGACCTCTACCGTGTACGGCGAGGTGATTTTTGCTTCCCCTTGCAGGCATTCAACGCCAAGCGCCGTGTATCGCTCGACGGAATCGTGGGGCTCGACTGTCTTAATCACCCGCTGCACACGCTCCATGATCTGGGCAAAATCGAATTCCACACTTGCCGATTTTATGCCGAACTCTTTGGCCCGCCTGACGTGGGACAGAAATTTCGCGGAACGGATCAGGGCCTTGGATGGGACACAGCCAACATGCAAGCACTCTCCACCCATCTTATGCTTTTCAACCAAGGTTACCTTGGCCTTCACCGCAGCTGCAATGTATGCGGTAACCAACCCCGCCGAACCGGCCCCGATCACGATCAAATTACGATCGAATCGCCGTGGCTTGGGATATTTTCTTACCACCTTGCGCGCCTTGAAAAACTCCACCAGTTTTTTGGTTAACAGCGGGAAGACCCCTAACAGCACAAACGATCCTATAAGCCCAGGCGAAAGAATTCCGCTAAGCGACTCGATTTTGCCAATCTGGGTGCCCGCATTTACGAAGACAATCGTGCCGGGCAGCATACCGATCTGACTGACAATATAAAATACCAAGACCCGAATGGGCGTAAGCCCCATGACAAGGTTGATGATAAAAAACGGAAATATGGGCACCAACCGTAACGTAAAGAGATAAAATGCCCCTTCCTTTTGGATGCCTGCATTTACTGCTTTGAGATTGTTGCTAAACTTGCTCTGCACCCAATCCCGCAGCAGCAACCGGGACACCAGGAACGCCAAGGTCGCACCAATTGTGGAGGCAAACGACACCACCACGGCACACCAAAGCAGGCCGAATATGGCGCCCCCGGCCAAGGTCATGATGACAGCACCAGGCAATGACAATGCCGTGACAGTTACATACACGACGAAATAGATCCCTAAAGACACCCATGGATTGGATCGGTAATAGACATCAATTTCCGCCTGCTTCGATTTAAAATAATCGAGGCTGAAGTATTGGCCTAGATCGAAAATGAAGAACCCGGCAATCAAGACCACAATAAATAGGACGAGCAGAATCTTGCTTCGCTTCATGCCAGCTTCCTTAGGGTTGTGAGCCGATCTAATCGCGGTTCATTGCAACAATTTACCGCTTGTTTTCCACCACGGGGAGTAGCCGTACCGCTACAGCCGGTCAATAATATGGACTTGCCAGTAAAACATAGGCGCGTAATAAGTGGAAATCGTTCTCCAGAAATAACTTTTCTACACTGTGATCGAGTACAATACCCCGCTTTACATAGGGCCTGCCACAGTCATTCCATGCATACACCCAATTGCGATACCAATAGAATGAAGAGCAATCTTCCGGTAGCGCTCATGTTGCTCATGGCAGCCTTCGGGCCCTTGGCTGGGTGCGCCCATTTTTTTGCATCGACTACGGAAAATCTGGCTGACGGGATTGCCAACGCAATTTTGAACCAGAACGATCCGGAGACCGTTCGACAAGGTGCGCCGGCCTACCTGTTAATGATTGACGGCTTAATCGCTAACAACCCGCGAAACGAGAAGCTTTTACGATCAGGCGCAAATCTCTATGCGTCCTACGCGGCGATCTTCGTAGACGACCCGGCACGTGCGCAACGCATGACCGACCGGGCCTGGAAATATGGCAAACAGGCCCTTTGTAAGCGTAGACCGGCGGCGTGCGGGTTGGACCTTCTGCCGCTTGAGGCATTTGCCGCTAGTTTGGACCCAATGGATAAATCCGTTGTTCCAACCCTCTATACCTATGGTGTCACCTGGGCGGGGTGGATTGAGTCTCATCAGGACGATTGGAATGCAGTAGCCAACGTGCCAAAGGTAGAGGCGGTCATGGAAAAGGTGGTGGCTCTTGACGAAGGGTATGAGCAAGGCGGGGCCCATTTGTATCTTGGTGTACTCTCTACCCTGCTGCCGCCCGCATTAGGGGGCCAACCGAAGCAGGCACTTGCTCACTTTGAGCAGGCTTTGGAACTGTCTCATGGCCGCAATCTGATGGTTAAGGTGGTCATTGCAGAACGGTATGCGCGCCCGCTGTTCGAGCGGAAAATGCATGACCAGCTACTGCGCGAAGTGCTGGCCGGCTCTACAGAACAACAGGGGTTTACGCTGATGAACGTATTGGCCAAAGAGAGGGCTCGCGAGCTACTGGATTCCGCAAATGAATATTTCTAGGCATTCTCTACAACAATGATTATATCCATGAAAAATGAATCCGCCGGCAGGCGCATTATGGTGCGCAGGCGTTGTAACAGAACAGTATGCGTGCTGATAGCCCTGTTTGCTCTGGCAATTCTACACACAGACGCAAATGCCTTGGCATTAAAAATCGCTACACTGTCTCCTGATGGCACCACATGGATGAAAAAGATGCGGGAAGGTGCCAAGGAGATTGCCGACCGCACAGACGATAGAGTGAAATTCAAATTCTATCCAGGCGGAATTATGGGTAATGACGAGAGTGTGCTGCGCAAGATACGTATCGGGCAGTTGCAGGGAGGCGCGGTAGTGAGCGGATCCCTGGCAAGAATCTACCCCGACATACAGATTTACACGCTGCCATTTTTATTCCGGTCCTATGATGAAGTGGACTACGTTCGGGAGCGAATGGATCAACAATTGGTCAAAGGACTTGCAGAAAACGGGTTCGTGACTTTTGGGTTCGCGGAGGGCGGGTTTGGCTATCTTATGTCGCAAGCCCCCATAACAACTATTGAGCAACTAAGATCACAAAGGATATGGGTGCAAACCGGGGATACCGTTACCCATATTATGTTCCATGCAGCGGATGTTTCAGCGATCTCTTTACCACTTTCCGATGTCTTGACCGGACTACAGACCGGGTTGATTAATACCATCGCCACGTCACCTATCGTTGCAATCGCGCTGCAATGGCATACCAAGATCAAATATATGGTTGATACTCCACTGGCGTATATCTATGCCTTGCTTGCAGTGGATCAAAAAGCTTTTTCCAGAATTGCCGAACCGGACCGCGCCATTGTGCACCAGGTAATGGATCGCGTGTTTGTTGCAATCAACCGGCAGAACCGCCTCGACAGTAACGGCGCAATAAATGCCTTGAATAAACAGGGTATCAAATTTCTGTATCTCGAACAGCAGCAGCTGGAACACTGGAAATCCATAGC
>JAZFSS010000076.1:0-3205 GCA_036446275.1 Gammaproteobacteria bacterium
CTGCAGGCACGCAAAGGGGCCATGATTATCGAAGTGGCGGATCAGGCGGATATCGCTATTCCGCGCTTTTGTTATCACAAGAAGCTGTCTATTGCAGCGAATTGCCGTATGTGCCTGGTGGAAGTGGAGAAGGCGCCAAAGCCGATGCCTGCATGCGCAACACCCGTCATGGAGGGCATGAAGGTATTCACCCGTTCTGAGCGGGCAATGTCGTCGCAGCGCGCGGTGATGGAATTTCTTCTTATCAATCATCCCCTGGACTGCCCCATCTGTGACCAAGGGGGGGAATGCGAGCTGCAGGATCTTGCCTTGGGCTACGGGGGAAGTGTGTCGCGTTTCACGGAAAAGAAGCGGGTGGTCGAGGACAAAAATATCGGCCCATTGATTGCAACCGATATGACCCGGTGTATTCACTGTACTCGTTGTATCCGTTTTCTGGAACAGATTGCAGGTCAAAAAGAACTAGGTGCTACGGGACGTGGCGAGAATATGAAAATCGGCACCTATATCGAGCGCTCCATTGAATCGGAAATGTCCGGGAATATTATCGACATATGCCCGGTGGGCGCATTAACCTCTAAGCCGTTTCGTTTCAAGGCACGGGCCTGGGAGTTGACACGACAGCCCGGTGTCGCACCCCACGACTCCATGGGTTCCAACATTCATTTGCATAGTCTTCGGGGCACGGTGATGCGGGTGGTGCCCCGGGAGAATGAGGAAATCAACGAAGTATGGATTTCCGATCGTGACCGGTTTAGTTACCAGGGGTTGTATAGTGATGACCGGCTGCACAAGCCTATGCAGAAGGTGGACGGTGAGTGGCGGGAAGTAGATTGGCAAGAAGCCCTCAATGCCGTCGTCCAAGGCCTTCGGGGGATCGTGGATTCTTCAGGCGCGGAGCAGTTGGGGCTGTTGGTGTCACCAACCGCGACCCTGGAGGAAATGTATCTGTTGCAGCGCCTGGCGGAGGGACTAGGCTGCGCCAATATTGATCACCGTCTCCGGCAAAGGGATTTTTCCGATCAGGATCGGGCCCCGGTATTTCCCTGGTTAGGGCAGGAGATACAAGCGCTGGAGGCGTTGGATGCCGCCTTAATCGTTGGTTCCAATCTGCGCAAGGATGCACCCATTGCCGCCCATCGGCTACGTAAGAGCCACAACAAGGGCGGGCGGATTATGTTCTTGAATCCCGTGGATTTTGATTTCCACTGCGATGTGGCACATAAGCTGATCGTGCGGCCATCGGAACTGGTAGAGCAGCTTGGGCTAGTGGCTAAGGCCGTATTGGACGCGCGGAACGACTCGATTCCTAAGCAGCTTGTTGACCTGTTAACAGGGGCTGAGCCGACCCAAAAGCATCACGACATCGCGCAAAACCTGATCCAAGCCGAGCGTGCCACTGTCATGGTGGGCAATATCGCTGTGGCACACCCGGCATTTTCAACGTTGCGTGCCCTTTGCGCGCTGATTGCCGAGCATGCCGGGGCTACCTTCGGCTACTTGGCCGAGGCGGCCAACAGTGCCGGGGGATGGCTTGCCGGTGCACTGCCTCACCGTGGGCCCGGCGCTTCACAAAAGACAAAGTCCGGGTTAACTGCTTGGGAGATGTTGGCATCGCCCAGGCAGGGTTATGTACTGCTTGGTTTGGAGCCGGAGTACGATTGTTGGGATGGGGCCATGGCCCGTCAGGCCATGGATCGTGCGGGGTTTGTTGTATCCATTACCCCCTATATAACCGATGCCGTAAAACAATACGCAAATGTCGTACTACCGTTAGCGAGTTTTGCGGAAACTTCAGGGACCTTTATAAACGGCGAAGGGCGTTGGCAAAGCTTTGCCGGTGCAAGCACGCCGCTGGGCGATGCCCGGCCCGGTTGGAAAATACTGCGTGTGCTGGGAAATCTATTGGATTGTTCTGACTTCAATTACCAAAGTTCCGCACAGGTGCGGGATGAGCTTAGGGAAAAAATTGGCCCATGCGCACCTGATAATAGGGTCGAGTCCGGTGTGATAAACGGCTCCGAGTCCAGTGCCGGCATGGAGCGGCTCGGGGATGTTCCCATCTACGCCGTCGATTCCCTGGTTAGGCGTGCCGAGGCACTCCAGGAGACGACGGATGGTCGGGATGCGTCGGTGCGTATCTGCGGCACCGAGGTTGAGCGCTTGGGTTTAGGTGCTTGCAGTCAGGTTTTGGTGCGGCAAGGGCAATGTAGCGCCAGCCTGTCCTTGGAAGTGGATGAAAGGGTGCCTAAGGGCTGTGCCTGGATTCCGGCATCTTGTCCCTCGACCGTGGGTTTAGGGCCAAGTTTTGGGCCGTTGGAATTGGAGAAGGGGTAGTCCCCGGTGCTTGACCGATGATTGAAACGCTCTGGAATCTTATCGAAACGCCGGTTTGGATTATCGCCAAGATTTTCGCCATCGTTGCGCCACTGATGTTAGCTGTAGCGTACCTAACCTTTGCTGAGCGCAAGATCATAGGCTATATGCAGGTGCGTATCGGGCCCAACCGGGTCGGGCCGCGGGGCTGGCTGCAGCCTATCGCCGACGCGCTAAAATTGTTGCTGAAAGAAATCATCGTCCCCAGCAACGCGAATAAGTTCTTATTTGTGATCGCGCCTATGTTGGCCATTGGCCCCGCATTAGCTGCCTGGGCGGTTGTACCGTTTAATGAAACCTGGGTACTGGCGGATATCAACGCTGGTCTTTTATATATCCTTGCGCTTAGTTCCATGGGTGTTTATGGCGTGATCATCGCCGGCTGGGCCACTAATTCCAAATATGCGTTATTAGGCGCGATGCGTTCCGCGGCGCAGATCGTTGCCTATGAAATTGCCATGGGGTTTGCGCTGGTAGGTGTATTGATTGCAGGCGGAAGCCTCAATTTGCGGGAGATTGTGTTGGCTCAGGAAGGCAGTATTTTGCATTGGTTCTGGTTACCGTTACTGCCTTTGTTCGTGATCTTTTTTATCGCAGGCGTGGCGGAGACCAACCGGGCGCCCTTTGATGTCGCGGAGGGAGAATCGGAAATCGTGGCCGGCTTCCATGTGGAATATTCCGGCATGACCTTTGCCATGTTCTTTTTAGCGGAATACGCCAGCATGATCCTGATTGCCACCCTCACGGCGTTACTATTCTGTGGCGGCTGGTTGTCCCCGTTTCAAGGGATTTGGTTATTGGAGGAGTTGTTTGCGTGGGTGCCGGGGAT
>JAZFSS010000077.1:0-7870 GCA_036446275.1 Gammaproteobacteria bacterium
TGCCATTTATTTTCTCTGACCCCATTTATTTCTCGAACACCGAGATAGACTCCACATGGGTGTTGTGTGGGAACATATCCATCACACCAGCGCTCACGAGCCGGTAACCATAATCATTAACCAGCGCGCAGGCATCTCTGGCTAGTGAACCCGGGTGACAGGAAACATACACCACTTGTCGCCCCTCCCATTTCGGTATTCGGTGCATCAGTTCCTTGGCGCCGCAGCGGGGCGGGTCCAACAGAATCTTATTATAAGCACTCTTCGCCCAAGGGCTGCCGCTGATGTCCTGGGTTAAATCGGCACTATGAAATTGCGCATTTTCAATGCCGTTACGCTGCGCGTTCTCCCCAGCCCGCTGTAGTAAGCCGACATCGCGCTCCACGCCGACCACTTGACCGGCATTACGTGCCAGAGGAAGACTGAGATTGCCGAGTCCGCAGAATAGATCCAACACCCGGTCATCGGGCCCTGGATTCAGGCACTCCACGACACGATCCACCAAAGCAATATTTATGTCCGGATTTATCTGTACAAAATCTGTGGGGCGGAAGTTAATCTCGATATCGTATCTCGGTAATTGGTAGTTCAACTGCGAATCTTCGGGCCATAAGGCCGTCACTGTCTCAACTCCACCGGGTTGTAAATAAATATGCAAGTCGCGGCTACGCCCGAACTCAGCCAAGCGCGCAACATCATCGTCGTCCAATGGCTCTAGATGGCGCAACACCAGCGCTGTAGTTCCTTGCCCCACAGCAACTTCAATTTGGGGTATGTGCGCACGAATCGACAGTTTTTGGATCAATTCGGCAAGCTCAGTGATGCGCAGACCTACCGATGGATGCAGCACCTCGCAACGGGTCAGGTCCGCGATAAACGACTTATGCCGCTCCCGGAATCCAACCAGTACCCGGGCTTTTTTTATGACATACCTGGCACCTAAGCGGGCCCTATTCCGGTAACCCCAATGGGGGCCGGTCAGCGGCTCCAGAATCCTATCCGGCTCAACACCCCCAATACGCTGCAGATTTTCCAGCAGAATTTTTTGCTTGGCCAAAATCTGGGCGCCGGGCTCCATATGCTGCAGACTGCAACCGCCACATAAGCCAAAATGAGGGCAACGTGGCTCAACACGATCTGCAGAGGGCGTAACAACTTCAACAACCTGACCTTGATCGAACTTGCGGTGTTTGGAAAGGTAACGAAAAGTCACCTCCTCATCAGGCAAGGCGCCGTCGATAAACACTGTCTTGCCGTCGATATGGGCGACGCCACGGCCATCGTGGGAAAGGGACTCTATGCGGGCGCGGACCGGCGCCTGGTTTAGAGGTTTTGATTTTCGGCGACTCACTGAATTTTTATCTCAATGCTAAGCACAAAAGAAATAACCGCCAAGGGCGCCAACAGTAAAAAGCATTATTAACCGCCAAGGACGCCAAGAAATTTTAATTGTTTTTCGGATAATATTTTTTCTGGGCGAGACCGTAGGTTGGGTTTACCCGAAAGGCTTGCGCCGTTCGGGCACTAGAGAGACCGCAGGTCATAACCCAACACAACAACTAGTCGGGTTACGCTTCACTAACCTGACCTACCACTCGTAAGCTCAGGATGTTTTTTAATTTTCCTTGGCGTACTTGGCGTCCTTGGCGGTTAATCATATTTTTAATTCAGCCTTTTCCTTCCATGCCGCGAGAAATTTGTGGAGGTGTGGTTGGTCCAGTTCTTTCAGCAGTTCCCGAACCTGTTGACATTCTGATTGATATTGTTTTTCACTCAGATGTCCACGAATCAGCTCAAATCGCAAATAAATCAGATAGGTATTCAATACGTCGGTTTCGCAGTAGTTGCGGATGGCTTCAATCTCTCCAGCAAGAAATTGGTCCCACACCCCGGCGCCACTCACACCCATCTTGCCCGGAAAACCCAGCAAGGTGGCGATTTCGTCCAATGGCGCGTGGGCCCTGACCTGGTATGCCGCCAGGACATCCATAAGATCCGTGTGACGCTCATGAAATCGGCTCAGGTAATTATTCCATTTAAAGTCCTTGTCTTCTCTACCGGCATCCCAGTACCTGGGAGCCACTATGCCGTGCACCAGTGATCGGTAATGAATGACCGGCAAATCGAAACCACTCCCGTTCCAGGAAACCAAGGTAGGAGTAAAGCGGTCTATGCCGTCGAAAAAACGCTCCAGCAGTTCCCCTTCCGGGGAGTCTACCGAACCCAGCGACCATACCTTGAGTTTATCGCTGGTACGCAGCACGGCGGAAATCGCAACGATGCGGTGCAGATGCAGCCGCAGAAAATCAGAATCGCCGGTCTGTTCCCGGCGCTTATGAAACATCACCTGACCAACATCCCTGTCACTCAAACTAGAAACACCGTACAGCCGGCGACCGGCCTCCACGTCGGGGATCGTTTCAATATCAAAGACTAAAACATTCATGTCGGTATAGCGCAACCGGGGTCAGCGCACAGTTACTTTTCAATTACTTCTTGACCCCAATTACTGTATTTGCTTCCAGGTAGTGCCCTGCTGGTACCACCAACCTGGAGGGGCATTGGCAACCCAGCGCTTCGCAAACGTACCGCGAATCTCCTTTTCCCACTCCGGATGTCCGTTGGCCCGTGCAATCTCTCCATATAAGGCATTGCGATCCCGGTTTTCATCCGCCACTAACTGCTGTACCTTGCGACGATCTGGAAGCTTCACCGCGTTCAAGTCCCGCACGGTGATCAACCCAGCGCTGGTCATGCCGATAACCCCGCTGCCGTAAAAGGGCGCTAATGACCGATGCCGGTCCTTCATGGACGCCTTAATTCCCTGTATAGCGGGGGTCTCGATGGAAATATCCGCACCAGCATAGGCGGGCGAAATCATCCAATTGAGAAGTACGCCCACTACGGGTTCCATAAAAGATTGCTCGCCTCCCCTTTGGGAAGTCGGTCCGGGCGTCTGCTCCGGCACTGGCTTAGACTCCGGCGTCTCACCGTAGACATCCCGAATAATAAGGTCTGCGGCTTTCTCTGCCGCGGCTGCCGGAAAATATACATTGATGGTAACGCAAGCTGCCAGCAACATCATGGTTAGAAAGATTGCAGACTTACTTAGTGTTTTCATGAAGCCACTCTCCTGTAGGATTGACCGGAATTCATCTTTTAATTTTCTAATAACGCCTGAGTATACATCGGGTTAACACAGGCTATTGTACCGTAGCAGACGCCTCGCCGGTGGTCACCGCAATCAATTGACTCACCAGGGTATTCCAGTCCACTTGATCGGCATAGCCAATAACGTCCACCCGGGGCGGCAATAGGCGTCCCTGAACAATGTAGTACCCTTTCGATTCAGTGGCTGCCGCCCCGGCCATTTGACAGACGCCATTCTGCAACCGGCAACTGATGCCCAATCGACGGTACGGAAAATCTTCGAAAAAGCCTAGAAAACTTCGTGACAGGACCCCCCCCACACCCCCGCCGCCGATGTCGGAAATATTTTCCAAGGCCCGCTGACTGATACGGTGCCTAGATTTGTCCTTGGGTGGTGTTTTCAGTTCGGCCATGAACGCCACGGGACGCCATTGTTCCAACCGCAGTCCCTTGATGTGACCGCCAAGACGCCCTTCAATTCTGCCAAAGGAGAACGTGCGCGTAAGGGTTTTTAGGTCTAGCTTGTCTATTTCAATGTCAGCTTGCAAGCGGGGCACAATGCCGAACGGTTGCTCCAATTCCAAATTACGCACCGTAATGGTCCCATCAAATGCCCGCACTAATAACACGCCGCCGACCTTCAGCAAACCACGGCCATAGCTTACCTGCGGAATCAAGCCGGACAATTTACCGGCAAGTGTGGGCCAACCCATAGCGGCGGTGAAGGCCTTCATCGATATGGGTGTCAACAATCCATCGAACCCCCAGTGCATCTCCGGCAGGCCGGCGTTTTTCACATGCCATTTTTCGATCCTTAGTTCTCCATCCAGTATCGGAACTTGGACAGGCTGCGCCAGCGCAATGTTATAACCTTCTGATACCACAGGTATCTGGGCCGCGCCTATCGCCATTCGGAATAGTCCGGCCTGCTCCCAGGACAACGTTGAATAGCGCTGCTCCTGGTCCGCCGCCCAATCCACTGCGCCTTGCAAACCCTCCACTTGGACCCTTCCCAGTTGATCCGTGACTGAAACGGATTCCAATTGCAGCTTTAAAGACTGTAAGGATCCACCGCCGTAGCGCACCCGGCCGCGAAGCCTACCTTCCAACTCCATGTCCCCACCCATGGTGCCTAACAGCCAGGGTTTTACATAGGTGCTGTAAAGCCCGGCAAGATCTGTTTCCAGAATATCGACATCAAAATCGGTGACTACAGGCTCCGGTTGTAACTCCAATTGCAGGTTGCCTGTTGCATTGATGGCGCCGGGGTGCCGCCAATGTAACGATTCAATTTTCACGGTCCCCGGCGCCGATGGCCAATGTACAGCGAGGCCAAGTTCCACCGGCTGGTCAGGAATTTCGAGAAAGATCGGGGCGACGTATATTTGTCCCTGCCTCCCTATCAGCTTGGTTTCGACGTTCCAGCCATCCCCCGCCGGCCGTAGCTGCGCGCTTACCGAAACATCTAGCTGCTCGCCCGCATGGGTCCCGGCCGCATTGCTGAAATTGACGCCGGAGAAAGAACCCGACGCCTTGATTTGCGCGACAACGCCATCATTCCCACTGGCTTGCAGATTCAAGTCGAGGGCCCCGCCGGCTTGATACCCCGTTTCGTAACCTAGTGCTTTGGCCAGTTTCAGCAACAGTTCCAACTGCAATGCCTTGCCACGCAACGAAAGTTCCCAGCCTGCGGTGGTACTATTTCCTTGCAGGGAGACCGTGCCTCCACCCAGTTTCAGGTCAGTAACGGTGAAACGAAATGAACCATCCTTGATCCGATACCGGAATTTCAGTCTTCCTTGCATGTTTTCCAATAATGGACTGGACGCGTGCAACACCCCGGCGAAGCACTCGACGGTAGTGGCCCCGACAAGTAATTCCATACATGAGATCCGGGCGGCACGAATACGGCCTAGGGGCTCCGGCCATTGCGACTCTTTTGCCACCAGGGATAACTGTCCGCGATTGTGCTCCCCCAAACGCAGATCGATCACTACATCACGGGCGGACCAGCCATTTCCCTGTAGGTCCCCAAAATTCAACTGAATTCGTTCAATAGCCGCCGCCGGCATCGTCGACAACAACACGATGGCTACGCACAGAAAGGCAAGACGGCGGCAGGCAGGCACCACTCAGGCGGGAAATACACCGGTGGAAAGGTAGCGATCTCCTCGATCACAGATGATACATACGATCACGGCGTCGCGAACAATATTGGAAAGGGACAGCGCAGCAGCCACCGCACCGCCGGAGGAAATTCCGGCAAAGATTCCTTCACGGGCTGCCAACGCGCGGGTCGTATCTTCGGCCTCCTGCTGCCCCACTTCCATAATTCGGTCCACTCGGGAAGCATCGTATATAGCCGGAAGATACTCCTCCGACCAGCGTCGGATTCCTGGAATAGACGCCCCCTCAACGGGCTGCACCCCGACGATTTCGATGTCGGTGTTTTTTTCCTTTAGGAAACGAGACACCCCCATGATGGTACCGGTAGTCCCCATGGCACTGACAAAATGCGTGATCCGGCCGCCGGTGTCTTCCCAGATCTCCGGCCCGGTGCTACTGAAGTGGGCGTTGGGATTGTCGGGATTGGCGAACTGATCCAGCACTTTGCCTTTTCCTTCCACCTCCATTTGCGTAGCCAGGTCGCGGGCGCCCTCCATGCCCTCGTCCTTGGTAACCAGGATGATCTCCGCACCAAACGACTTCATTGCAGCGCGACGTTCGACACTCATGGTCTCTGGCATAATCAGCAACATCCGGTATCCCTTGATGGCGGCGATCATGGCCAGTGCAATACCGGTATTTCCGCTGGTGGCTTCGATCAAGGTGTCTCCCGACTCGATCTCTCCCCTCGCCTCGGCTTGGCGGATCATGCTCAAGGCCGGCCTGTCTTTTACTGAACCCGCCGGGTTGTTACCCTCCAGTTTAACCAGCACGGTATTCGTGGAATTGCCCGGCAGGCGCTGCAGGCGCACCAGCGGCGTATGGCCCACAAAAGATTCCAGGGTCGGATATTCCATGCGCCTAGTGTACCCTAGGAATCTGTCCATGGAGGACATCAAATAATGAACGGGGACAACCATCCAAACGGCCGTACAGTCGCCCCTCCGACCGACGTTGCCGCGGACGCCATCCAAGCAACCAGGGGCTTGCCATATCCAGCGAGACCAGGGATTCCGGCTGTGCGTGGTGGGACAGTTGAATAATCTAGCCATCTCTCTGGGAATTCTAGTGACCGGCCTGGCGTTAGGTCTGCTATTGGCCCGCTGTCACGGTAATCGAAAAACGTCGCACCGGGATATTCACGGGCGTATCGACCAGGTGAGTGGCCAATTGCAGGATGCGCTGGTGGCCCTGGAAAAGCAGAACGATGAATTAGATGCTGCCCATAAGCGCGCACTGCAAGCCAGCAAAGTAAAGTCTGAATTCCTGGCCAACATGAGCCACGAGATTCGAACCCCTATGAACGGCATCATCGGATTTGCAGATCTGCTTTCCCGCACCAAGCTTACGCCGAAACAGAATGATTACGTGGAAACCATACGCACTTCCGCGGCAAATCTGTTAACTATAGTCAATGATATCTTGGATTTTTCCAAAATTGAATCCGGCAAACTCGTTTTGGAAAACTTGCCCTTTGACCTGCGCGAAACCATGGATAACGCGCTGGCACTGCTAGCGCCCGCTGCACATGAGAAGGGCCTGGAACTGGTTCTATTAGTCTATCACGATGTCCCGCTTCGGCTACTCGGCGACCCAGTCAGAATCCGTCAAATCGTGATTAATCTGGTCAGTAACGCCGTTAAATTCACCCCACAAGGCAGCGTCGTTGTACGCGTAATGATAGAGGAAAATAGCGAACATAATGCGCTGATACGAGTCAGCATCAACGACACCGGAATCGGCCTTACCAAACAGGAACAGTTAAGACTCTTCGAAGCGTTCAGTCAGGGTGACACTTCGGCAACACGGCGTTTTGGAGGAACCGGCCTTGGACTGATTATTTCAAAACGGTTGGTGGAAGACATGGGCGGAACGATCGGCCTGGAAAGCGAACGGGGCACAGGTAGTACCTTTTGGTTTAAGGTGCGTTGGGATAAACAAAGCAGTGCTCAAAATTTCCCAGCATCCAGGGTATTAAAAGATTGCTCGGTATTGGTCTACGACTCTCACCCGTTGGCAAAATTGGCTGCCAGTCATAGCCTTCAGTCCTGGGGTGTCAAAGTCACTGAAATGCCCACACTCGATGCCGTTGCAGCGGCGCTGGACGGCTCCGATGAAGAAGCTATGACCTATAACCTGGTGTTGATCGGATTCGATAAAAAAGAGGGCAACCGGACTATAGCCGCGCCATTACTAAAAAGTCTTTCGTCACAATCGGTTCCTGTGCTGGTTCTAATTAGCTCCGACAATCCAGATTACATGGACCAAATCTGCGCATGGGGCGCTAAAGCTTGTCTCTCAAAACCAGCCCGCTCGGAAGTCTTGTATCGGGAAATCATTGAACTCATCGGCGACCTTGATCAGCACCGTACCGCCGACACGGATTCGTCAATGGGCGACGGGGTTAAGCCCCAGCCACATACCCTGAACGTACTGTTGGCCGATGACAACGACATCAATCGGAAACTTATTACGATTCAGTTGCAACAGCTGGGCGCGCGAGTAACCGAGGCGACCAATGGTAAAAACGCCTTGCAACTAGCTGAGAAACAAT
>JAZFSS010000078.1:0-2654 GCA_036446275.1 Gammaproteobacteria bacterium
ACGCCGGCCAGGGGGGCGCAGCCACCGGTTTCAAGGGTTTCCGAATCCACATACCGGATATCGACTTTAGTGTGGGTATGCAGCCCCGCGTGAATCAATGCCTCCGAAAGAGACTTATAGGATTCCCTAAGGTTCACATACTTTCCAACCATGGCAACGGTCACGCTGCCGTCGGTATGCTCCATCTCCTGGGCCAACTTTTCCCACTCGTACAAGTCGGCGGGCGCGGCATCCAACCCCAATTTTTCTACCGCAATATCATCGAGCCCCTGGGCATGAAGCAGTAACGGGATCGTGTAAATGCTATCCACGTCAACCGCGGATATCACCGCCCGTTCCTCAACATTGGTAAACAAGGCGATCTTGCGGCGCTCATCATCAGGCAACGGCCGGTCCGCCCGGCACATCAGGATATCCGGTTGGATGCCGATGGAACGAAGCTCTTTGACGGAATGTTGGGTCGGCTTGGTTTTGATTTCTCCTGCCGCACTAATATACGGTACTAGGGTTAAGTGAATAAACAGCGCACGGTTGCGACCCAGTTCCACCCCCATTTGGCGGATGGCTTCCAGAAAGGGAAGCGACTCAATGTCACCTACCGTGCCGCCAATCTCAACCATGGCAACATCGGCACCGTCGGCACCGTCGATAATGCAACGTTTGATTTCATCGGTGATGTGGGGGATTACCTGTACTGTACGGCCTAAATACTCCCCTCTGCGTTCCTTGCGAATGACCGACTCATAGATCTGACCCGTGGTGAAATTATTACGCTTACCCATCGTGGTGCGCACAAAACGTTCATAGTGTCCCAGGTCCAGATCCGTTTCGGCACCGTCTTCGGTAACATACACCTCACCATGTTGAAATGGGCTCATGGTACCCGGATCCACGTTGATATAGGGGTCCAGTTTCAGCAAGGTGACATTAAGGCCGCGGGCCTCCAAAATTGCGCCCAGAGACGCGGCGGCGATACCCTTGCCAAGGGAAGAAACAACACCACCAGTGATGAAGATGTAGCGCGTCATTAGCGTCCGGAAACAATACGTAATCAGATCAATTACGAGACGGGACTACACGTTACCAGATTGCCCGTCCAACCACAATCATTGCGGGCAAAAATGTGTTCAACTCAGACGCGCCTGGGAAGCATGGCCGACTAACTGCGCGGGCTTTCCTCACGCTGCCATCGGATACGCAATCCAGCCTCTTCGGGTCCGGCCTGAAACGGTTCACACACCCATAGGCCGGCGATGGCGGCGAGCTGATCGCCGATGTAAATAAGCGGTGTGCGGTCGCGCTCCCAAGGTGGAACTCCGCGTTCCTGAAAAAGATGTTTCAATCGATGATGATGTCGCCGTCCCACGGGACGACAACGTTCACCGCCGTGGCGGAACCGGATCGCTAAGGGCCCAGCGCAATGTTGGTTCTTTAACCCCTCGCCCACGACAGATTCCCCATGCAGCACGCCGCCGGCAGAAGGTAACTGCAACGGCTCGCCCGGCTCCCAGGTAACGCGCTGGGTAGGATCGTGATGGGGTAAGGGCCTGAAGGCGTAAAGCAGATCCCGGTAGCGCCGCACCTCGCCGCCAGGCCATACCACCCTCGGCATGCCATCCCAACGGGCTCGCAATACATCCTTATCAACGCATTTTAACACCGCTCGTGAAGGAACCGGAAGTCCGCGCAAACGAAACCAGTAACGTAACAAATTACGACACCGCCTTGTATCTAATCCGGTCAGACCGGCTACGGACAACGTGTTGGCAACGGAACCTTCCATTCCCATAAGATCCAACTGCGCCAATTCATCCAGCAGGTATGCCGCCTCGGCCTGGTTGTCCGCGACACGAGCCAAGGTGGTACCGATACTGGGCCAACGTTCCCGCAGCTTTGGAATAATTTCATGACGCAAGCGGTTACGATCCAAGTGGCATTGCTGATTGCTGGGATCTTCAATCCAATCCAAGCCGTGATCCTTCGCATAGGCCAGGAGTTGTGCGCGGCAAAAGTACAATAGCGGACGACCATGATAGGCCGGACCCAGGGAACATAATAAGGGCATGGCCGCCAGTCCCAGTGGACCGCTGCCTCGTAGCATTTGCAATATTACGGTTTCCGCTTGATCGTCCTCATGATGGGCGGTCAACAAGCAGTCACCTTCTTTCAACCAATGGGCCAAGGCCTGATAGCGCACCTGACGCGCTGCCGCTTCCGGGCTCTGTCCTGGTCCTGCTTTGCCGTCTACGGTCAATACCGCAAACGGAACACCTAATCGTTCACATACCTGACGGCATCGCTGTACCCAGGCTTTGGCATCGTCATGTAGACCGTGATCTACATGAACTACGGCCAGCGACCCAGCCAGGTGCCCGCGCAATCCATGCAGGGCATGCAACAACACCTGGGAATCCAGCCCCCCGCTATAGGCTACACAGAGACGGCGTACCGGTGGAAAAGACTTTAGAACATCGAGAAGATTAGCGGGGGAAAATTCCATGATGCAGACCCACAAACAATGCGGCTACGAGCGCAGTGCAGGTTTTATTCTTTGAACTCTCCGTAAGACATCAGCCGTTCATTGCGCCTTTGCACCAACTGTTCCACCGGAATCGTTGCCAGACCATCCAATTCGTGAATCAACGTTTGTTTGA
>JAZFSS010000079.1:0-9845 GCA_036446275.1 Gammaproteobacteria bacterium
GGCAATCGGTTCCATACCTTGAGTGATTAACAAGAATCGCCGCCTGTTTTCCCGCATCGGACCGGGCATCGTAGTCGCCGCCACGGGCATTGGGGCCGGCGACTTGATCGCCGCCTCGGTGGCCGGTGCCCGTTACGGCACGGTGATCCTTTGGGCCGCAGTACTTGGCGCAGTAATGAAGTTCGCCATGAATGAAGGTCTGGCCCGCTGGCAATTAGTCACTGGCACAACGATGCTGGAAGGCTGGATCCACCGACTTCCCAACATTGTTTCCGGCTATTTCCTGTTCTACTTATTGATTTGGTCATTTGTCGTGGCAGGCGCTCTTATCGCCGCATGCGGCCTGGCCGCCCACGCACTATTTCCTTACATACCAGTTCCTGCATGGGGTGTCGCCCATTCCCTGGCTGCTGCTGTGCTGGTAATAGCTGGACGCTATCGGTTACTGGAACCATTAATGAAGTTTTTTGTAGCGTTGATGCTTGCGGTTATCCTAGCATGCGCGGTACTAGTAGCCCCGGATTGGCGAGAAATCACCTTCAACCTGCTGCGTCCCACGGTACCGCAAGGTTCAGTGGTATTCATCCTTGGCGTTATGGGCGGTGTGGGCGGCAGTGTAACAATGCTGAGTTACGGATATTGGATACGGGAGAAGGGATGGAGAGGCAAGGAGTCATTATCACAAAGCCGTGTGGATCTTGCTATTGCATATGGGCTTACTGGAGTTTTCGGGATTGCAGTAATGATAATCTCGGCCGGCGTGCAGCCGGATGTAGTCATTGGAAATAAAATGGTCTTAGAGGTAGCCAACTACATGGGCACTATTGCCGGCCCGGTTGGTAAATGGTGTTTTCTGATCGGTTTTTGGGGTGCGGTGTTCAGTTCCATGCTCGGGGTCTGGCAGGGCATCCCCTATTTATTCACGGACTTTGTGCAAACCCGGAAGGCTTATATTCAAGGCGGAACACCGGTGGATGTTGATACCTGCTCCAGGCTATACCGTGGCTATCTGGCTTACCTCAGCATCCCTCCCATGGTACTACTTCTATTCGGGAAGCCGGTTTGGCTGGTCGTAGTGTACGCCGTGGCAGGCGCTTTTTTTATGCCCTTTCTGGCTGGGCTTCTGCTATACATGAATAGCCGAAAAGGCTGGTTGAACGAATATAAGAATGGCTGGGGAACCAATACCTTGCTAACCTTATCCTTGCTGGTGTTTGTTGGTTTATTTGTGATTGAATTGCTGACAAGGATACAGCAGTAAAACCGGGAAACGAGTTAAAGGCATGGGAACTATGGCTACGTCGAAGTGGTACATGCGCTGTTATCCAGCCGGAAATTCGGTAGTGGGTCAGTTTGGCGTCAAATATGCTTGGCGGAATAAATTCCGCCCTACAATACCGTTCTCTGTAGGGCTGAATTTATTCGGCCTGTTACAAACTGACCCACTACCGGAAATTCAGTTAACAGTACTGTATCCTTCTGCTATGGTCAGCCCAGGTGTGCGTGAATAAGCCAGAAATCCCGTGAAGTACTGCAATCAATGTGCGTCGCCGGTCGCGTTACGGGTTCCGCCGGGCGATAACCTGCTCCGTTATGTATGCGAAAGCTGCGGCACGGTGCACTATCAGAATCCGAAAAACGTAGTAGGCTGTATCCCTGAGTGGAAGGGTAAGGTACTACTGTGTAAACGAGCAATCGAACCGCGCCTGGATACCTGGACTCTGCCGGCGGGATTTATGGAAAACGGTGAAACCACAGCGGAAGCTGCCGCTCGAGAAACCCTGGAAGAAGCCTGCGGCAAAGTGGACAACCTAACCCTTTACGGGCTGTTCAGCCTTCCGCACATAAACCAAGTGTACCTGATGTATCGGGGCCTGCTGCGGGATGGCAAGGCGAAGGTAGGCGCGGAAAGCTCAGAAGTTGCACTGTTTTCAGAGCAAGACATTCCCTGGGATAACTTAGCATTTCCTGTTATAACAGAAACATTACGGCTGTTTTTCAAAGATCGGAAAACTGGTCGGTTCCCTATACACGTCGGCGATATCATCCGCGAACCGAATCAACAAATCCGCATTATCCATTACTAGAAGGCAGTGATCGTTAATCTTAATGGCTACTGACAACAACCAACATCCCCAGATCACCGTGGAGCTGGGCGATCGTAAAATAACGTTGCTCGGCACCGCCCACGTATCGCGCGCCAGCGCCGATAAGGTAAGGGAACTAATTGCCGGCGGTGAATATGACGCGGTAGCGGTAGAGTTATGTCAAAGTCGATATAACGCCATCATAAATCCAGACAGCTTGGCAAAAATGGACTTGTTCAAGGTGTTTCGTACCGGTAAGACATCTATGGTGGTGGCCACTCTGGCCCTCGGCGCTTATCAACAACGGCTGGCAGAACAGTTGGACATCGAACCAGGGGCCGAAATGCGGGCGGCCATTGAGATGGCGGGGCCTGCCAAACTGCCGGTGTTATTGATTGACCGGGAAATCGGCATCACCCTGAAACGCATCTATCGCAACGTTACTTGGCTGGAAAAGTGGAAATTAGCAGCCGGATTGATGGCCAGTGTGCTGTCCCGACATGAAGTAAGCGAACAGGACATCGAAAAACTGAAGGAAGGCGACATGCTGGAGACCGTGTTTTCAGAATTCGCGGAACAAGCACATGACCTCTATGTGCCGCTTATTGCAGAACGAGACCAATACATGGCCGCCCGGCTGCAACAGGAAACCACGCGTTCCGGCCATAAACATACCTTGGCTATAGTGGGTGCAGGGCACCTGCAAGGTATTGCCGACCATCTGCAAAAAAAAGCCGGTCCTGCAAACGATCTGATTGCTGATTTGGATCACGTACCACAGCCCAGCAAGTGGCCAAAGCTTATTCCCTGGTTGATTGTTGGGCTTGTCTTTGCGGGCTTTTTTATCGGATTTTCTCGAAGCACGGATTTAGGTTGGCAGCTAGTGGCGGACTGGGTCCTTATTAACGGAGGATTGTCCGCCCTCGGTGCGGCTCTTGCACTTGGCCACCCGCTCACCGTAGTAGGTGCGTTCGTTGCCGCACCGATCACCTCTTTGAATCCCACCATTGGCGCCGGCATGGTAACAGCCGCCATAGAGGTTTTCCTGCGGCGACCTAAAGTAGGTGATTTCAGCAGCTTACGATCAGACACATCCCAGCTTAGGGGTTGGTGGCGCAATTCCGTATCCCGAACCCTATTGGTGTTCGTATTCAGCACCCTAGGCTCGGCGATCGGCACTTATATAGCTGGTTTCCGGATCTTTGAACGCCTGGTCAGCGGATAGCCCCGACCTGCCACCCCCTGCCTCCCACCGCTAACCTTTGGTACTGTAAGCATTAATCCGATACTTGATCAGGAACCGACCGCGATTCACAAACACAAGGGGTCTGTTATATCCTATGTTTTGATGGTGTTCGCCTTGGAGTGGCCCTGTCACCATCTCCTAAATTGAAGAAAAATTAAGGAGCCGTCCATGCCTAGTTATACCACCGAAGATATCCGTAACATCGCCCTTGTTGGCCATGGGGGATGTGGTAAAACGACGCTGGTGGAGTCGCTTCTGTACCACGCTGGAGCGATCAAGCACCTGGGTCGCGTCGAAGACAAGAATACAGTCTGCGACTTTGAGCCCGAGGAACAAGAATTACAGCACTCTTTAAATTCCGCCATCGCGAGCGCCGATTTTAACGGCTGCCATATCAACCTGCTGGATACGCCCGGCTACCCTGATTTTCTTGGCCAATCCCTAAGCGTAGCGCCGGCTGCTGATACTCTGGCCGTCGTGATCAATGCACAGACTGGCATTGATTCCGTAACCCGCCGCATGATGGATTGGGGCCGGGAGCATAAATACTGCCGCATGATCATTATTAACAAAATCGATGGGGATCATCCGCCCTTGGCTGACCTGCTCAATCAGATTCAAGATGCCTTTGGCAAAGAATGCCTGCCCATCAATCTGCCAGCCGGAGGTGGTACAAGTGTCGTGGACTGTTTCTTCCAGACAGATGGGGACACGGATTTTTCTTCCGTCGCGGGACTGCATACAGCACTTGTGGATCAAGTGGTGGAAGTAGATGAAGACTTGATGGAACTCTACCTGGAACAAGGAGAAATTTCGCCACAACAACTTCATGATCCCTTTGAGAAAGCACTACGAGAGGGCCATTTAGTGCCGGTATGTTTTGTGTCGGCGCGCGAGGGCGTTGGCGTCAAGGAGTTGCTTGATGTATTCAAGCGGCTAATGCCGAATCCTAGGGAAGGTACAGCCCATCCGTTTATAAACGATGATGATCCCGGCACGGAAATGCGCCCGGAACTTGATCCTGACAAACATGTGATTGCCCATGTATTCAAGATCACCTATGACCCCTTCGTAGGTAAATTAAGCACGTTCCGTATCCATCAAGGCACAGTCACAAAAGATACACAACTACTAATCGATGATCATCGTAAGGCATTCAAGGTAGGCCATCTATTTAAGTTGCAGGGCAAAAAACATACTGAGATCGATAAAGGGATCCCCGGCGATATCTGTGCCGTAGCCAAAGTGGATGACTTGCACTTTGATGCCATCCTGCATGACTCGAAAGAGGAAGCACATATCCATTTTCAACCGGTCGGCTTTCCGAAACCGATGGCGGGGATTGCCATCGAAGTTAAAAACCGTGGCGACGAGCAGAAGCTCTCGGACGCATTGGAAAAACTCGCGGGGGAAGACCCCTGCTTGCAATTGGAACGAAATACCGCTACCGGTGAAACCGTTTTGCGAGGACTAGGGGACCTGCACTTGCGCATAATCCTGGATAAACTTCGTAATCGCTATAGTGTTGAGGTGCAAACTCATCCACCAAGCATCGCATACCGGGAAACAATTACCAAAGCGGCTGAAGGTCATCACCGTCACAAAAAACAATCCGGCGGAGCGGGACAGTTTGGTGAGGTTTTCCTGCGCATAGAGCCACTGGAATCCGGCAAAGGATTTGAGTTTGTAAATAAAATTGTCGGTGCATCTATCCCTGGACAGTTCATACCGGCCGTTGAAAAAGGAGTGCGTCAGGCCCTAGCCAGTGGTGCGATAGCTGCTTGCCCAATGGACGATCTACGTGTAATTGTCCATGACGGCAAACATCATCCCGTAGACTCCAATGAAGTTTCTTTCATTTCCGCTGCAAAAAAAGCGTTCTTGGACGCCTGCAGCAAAGCCAATCCCATTGTCTTGGAACCGATTGTAGAAATTCAAGTGACCGCCCCGGATACCAGTATGGGGGATATCGCCGGAGATCTTTCTTCCCGGCGGGGTCAAATTAAGAACACGGAATCCCAACCCAACGGCCGGCTGCTAATTACCGGGCAAGTGCCGCTGGCTGAGCTTACTGATTATCAGTCTCGCCTTAAGTCTCTTACCGGGGGGGAAGGTTCATATACGATGGATTTTGGTTATTACCAGGCAGTGCCAGCCAATGTGCAGCAGGAACTGGCAAAACGCGCCAAATCACATGCAGGCGCATCGTAGTATTAATGTAAAGCTTAAACCGCTAAGAATGCGAAGAAAATTACTAATTTTTAAAAAAGTTAGTAGGTCGAATTTACCCGAAAGGCTACCAACAGCAGGCGCTTTAGGCGACGCCGTTCGGGCACCATGCACCCTGCGGATACAAGTATCCGCGGGCACACGAGCGTAGCGTAACCCGACATTTCATTGTTGGGTTACAGCCTTCCGGCTTCTAGTGCCTG
Source organism: Gammaproteobacteria bacterium (assembly GCA_036446275.1). Classification (GTDB taxonomy): domain Bacteria; phylum Pseudomonadota; class Gammaproteobacteria; order JAZFSS01; family JAZFSS01; genus JAZFSS01. The sequence goes on from JAZFSS010000079.1 coordinate 5,766, forward strand.
CGGGTGTTCGCACCCGCAGGGTTAACCCGCCCTGTATCGCACTTTTCAATAGTGTCCTTCTGCCCCAAAAGGTTGCATTATGAAACCTTTTGTGTATACTTGAACGTAATCCCGGTGCAGCAACAGGAGAAAAATCATGGCGAAGGCCATCAAACTCTCGGATCAGTTGGTGAATGAAGCTACAGCCTACGCCAAGGTAGAGCACCGCAGTACACCAAAACAAATCGAATACTGGGCGCGGATCGGCAAGATCGCGGATGAAAACCCGGACTTGCCCTTGGGATTCGTGAAGGATGTGCTTGTTGGTATGCAAGAGGCCGAGATGGGCAACACCAGCAAGTACGAATTCGGGTGAAAGTCCTGCAGAGCGCCATCTTTAGGCGCACGGTAAAGAAACTTCATAAAAACCAGAAAAGCAGCCTGGATCGCGCTGTACGTAAACTAATGAAGGATCCAGAAGCTGGACAATTAAAGAAAGGTGATCTTGCAGGTGTACGGGTTTACATGTTCAAGGCAAAGACGCAGCAATATTTATTGGCGTATACCCTTGATACCCGTAAAACAACGATGACCTTGTTAGCATTGGGCACCCACGAAAACTTTTACCGCGATATCAAGCGCTAGCTCGCTAGCCTGTCCCTGCAGTGCAGCGTTAAGAACTCCGGGGGTTTTCACTCTTCCACAGGACTCAATGCCGGAACCTGATCGCTTGCTGTATCGTCTTTGCCCGGAACCTGTGTCGAATCGTCTGACTTTTCGGTTTCTGTCTCCGCCGATTCTTCCTCCCCAGGAGGAACCAAGTCTTCCATTGTGATATCCCGGGGAAGAGTCAGCCCGCCCGACCTGGGTAAACTACCGCGCACAGCCCCTGGCGATGGTGGCCTAGCCAAAGCATCAATTGACCAAGCAAGTAACAGTGCCAGGGAAAAGGAAAACAAGCACTTTCTATTCATCCACTTGTGTTCGTTGCGGCACGTCGGAGCAATCTTCATCTGCTTATTATAGACCAATGAGACCAGACTCAATTGCTTTTTCTTAGACCCCCCTCTCCCTTCGAGGTGAAACGCCGCGACGAATAGGCAGTGAACCGAAGAGGGTTGGGGTGCGCCCGTGGCGGGCTAGAGACCGTTAGGCCACAACCCTACAAAGAAATATCGGGTTACGTTTCACTCATGTACCCTGCGGGTGCTCGCACCCGCAGGGTACATGGTGCCCGAACGGCGTAAGCCTTTCGGGTAAACCCGATCTACTACTAACCTTTCCGGTCGGTGGCCGATTCTGCTTGACAATGGTTACATATATGTTACCTTATAAATTATATGACATGGACGTTATTAGAGTACGTTGCCGAGGATGGCTCACTACCGTTTCGTACATGGTTCGACGGGCTTAATGCCCAGGCAGCCGCCAAGGTGACAACAGCGCTGTATCGTTTAGAACAAGGCTACCGTAGCAATGTCCGATCAGTCGGCGCGGGTGTGTTTGAATACAGAATCGATTCAGGTCCCGGATACCGAATCTATTTCGCACGAGCTGGGGAAGAGCTTATCCTTTTGCTGGGCGGCGGAATCAAGAAAGGTCAGCACCGGGATATCCATACTGCCCACCTACGGTGGAGTCAGTTTAAGCAACGGAAAAAACGGTCCGGCAATTAATAATGGTACTAACGCGTAATTTTCGAGAAACCATTCAAGCGCGTGCACGGCGGGATCCGCGCTATCGCCGCTCCCTACTGACGGAATCCGTTAACGAACTATTGTCCGGCGATCTGAATGCTGGTAAAGCGATACTGCGGGATTACATCAACGCAACCGTTGGATTTGGTTTATTGGCCGATCACCTCGACAAATCCAGTAAGAGCCTGCAAAGGATGTTAGGACCCGGAGGAAACCCAACAGCAGAAAATATCTTTGGGATCCTTAAAGTACTGCAGGAGTACGAGGATATCCAATTGCAGGTAAAAAGCAGAAAAAATGCGGCGTAGCTGCCTGCAAGACAACGAAGAACCAATAGGGAAATCGTCGGGTTATGCTGCGCTCTTGTGCCCGGCACGGGTAAACCCGACCTAATCGCTCCAGCGTTCTGCGACGCTTGCGCGGCTCGTCGAACTCCCGACCGCCTGGATGTTATCCAGCCGCTCGCTCGGCGCACATACCGACAGACAACTCTTACTTCAAGAATCCTGGCTCTGTTCTGATTGCTTGCCGCTCCGCCCAACCATTATTCCTGCATCGTATCACGATATATGGCTTGAAATGCCATATCTATATAGGGCCGTCGCCCACTGGGTCGCTTGCTTGCGCATGGAACGGAGCCACTGTGACGGAATATTCCATGGGTCAATCAACATTTCATCTCCTATCTGCATAACGCGCTTCTTCGTCAGGCACACCCTCGGGTAGTTCGAAGGTCGTCATGTTGATCAGTGGACCCATAAACATGATTCCGCTTCCCTTATGGCCGATATTTGCTTTTTCATGGATGTAATCGAACACGGCATCGGCCTCATGGTCTGCAACCACCACCTCCACTTTTCTCACCAAGGTGGGTTCCGGCAGCCGGTCATGTTTGTCTTTCGCGCACTGCAAAACAGCGATGCCCCGGCAGGCTACACTGTTTGTGCTGAGGATCTGCCTTTCGTGGCGCAGTGCCTGCATCAATGTCTTGTCACTGCCGTCATCGGGTAATACGCAGGTGATGAGTTTGGCGGCTTTTTTGGAGAGGGGTTGATCACTGCCTGGGGCCGGAGTCATGATCCTTCCTCCAGTTTGTTGATCACGTCCTGGGGGATGTAGGTGGCGACTTTCTCCAGGGGTGTGATGTACAGGTAACCCATGCCCGGGGCATCCAGTTTGCCGGCCCGGCAGATACTGTTGACTACGGTATCCTGCTGCTCCGATGAAACCAGAATACTGACCACTTCTTTTTCCGCTTCGACCGCGATACCGAGCAAGCCAAGGCGTTCACGCGCACCGTATCCCCTGGCATGGTAACTGATGGCGCCGGTAATGACGCCGACATCCCGCGCGGCCTTCAATATGACATCACTCAGACCAATCTTGACAACACAGGTAATCAAGGCCACATCGGTTAAATAGGTAATATTACTATTGTTCATAATACGGCTTGCGCCTCCTGTTCCGCATAGTTCGTAGCAGCCGCTTCGGTTTGCACTCCGGCCTTATAACGCGCCCATAGACCGGTGACCATCACCGAAATAATGGGGCCGATGGACGCCATGCAGAGAATCCCGAAGCCTTCCACGGCATTCATTGCAGAACCGATACCAAGTCCCATGGCCAGTACCAGGGGGACGGTGATCGGGCCGGTGGTTACACCGGCGCTGTCCCAGGCAACATTGACAAATTCTTCGCTGGAAAAGACGGTCAATACAACGGCCACCAGATAACCGGGTACGATCATCCATGCCAGTGGCAGATGGAATATCAGCTTGGCGAGGCCGGCCGCAATACCGAATGCCACGCCGAGGGAAACAGCGATGAGCAGAGTCTTCTTCTTGAAGACACCATTGGTCAGATTCTCCGTGGTTTCCCCCAGGGCGTTGAGTGCCGGTTCCGCCAGGGTGGCGCCAAAGCCCAGGACCCACGCAAATATCAGCGCCAGAGTCAGGCCGACCACATAAATGTAAATGGGTGAAACCGCTACGCCGGGCACTTCGGTGAACGCAGCCGGAACCAATGCGCCTACGTCACCACCGAGCTTGGAAAGGCCGTAGGTGAGTCCCAGGTTAAAGATACACATGCCGATGATGGTCAGGGTGATACCGTAAAAAATTTCGCCCTTGTCCTTGAGTTTCTCTTTCAGTATCAGTCGGAGCACCAGAAACAGAAACAGTACCAGGGGCACGATGGCGCGCATACCCAGGATAAGTTCTTGCCACGGGGTGCGCTCATACCAGGCCGGTTGCATCGCCTGGGCGGCTACCGCTGCCTGTCGCGCAACTTCGATGATTTCGGCGGGGGTTTGGGTGAAGGACACATACAGGACCAGCAAAAATACCCCGGTAACGGGAAACAGCGAGGCCAGGGTGACGATGCCGAAGCCCGACAAACCCGAGCC
>JAZFSS010000080.1:0-3810 GCA_036446275.1 Gammaproteobacteria bacterium
ACCGGCCGGTATTGACGGTAGGGGAGGCCAAGAATTTTAACAAATTAGGTGGCGTGATCCGATTCACTCGGGTAAAAAATAAGGTTCATTTTAATATCGACCCGGACGCCGCTGAACGCGCTCAACTCACTGTCAGTTCAAAGCTTTTGAATCTTGCTACGATCGTCCGAGAATCCCGCCGATAGGGTGCGATCATGTTGCGAGGCTTTCGTGACTTATCTATCCGGCGCAAGCTGATACTCATCATGATGTTGACCAGCAGCGCCGCACTGCTGCTGGCTAGCATCACTTTTCTTACCAACGACACATTGACCCTCCGGCGAACGTTAACGGAAGATCTCGTTACGTTGACCGACATGATCGGTGCAAACAGCACAGCGGCGCTGTTATTCGATGACCGGGAAGCGGCCACTGAGACTCTCGGTATTCTGAGCAAGCAGACCAGTATTATGAAAGCGGAAATATACGATCTGAGCGGCACGCTGTTCGCTGAATATGTCCGTCCAGACATCATTTCCTCAAAACTACAACCGGTATCGTCGTCAGGTAAGATTCGACTGTGGGATGACTATATCGAAACACACCGGGACATCGTGCTGGATAATGAGGTTGTTGGCAGGGTCTACGTTCGTTCCGACACCCTCAAGCTGCGAGAAAGGTTACTGTGGTATTTAGTGATCTTTACCGGAGTACTTCCTGTAGCAGTCCTGGTAACGTATTTGCTGAGCGCAAGATTACAGCGTGTGGTTACGGATCCCATCGTGCGCCTTGCCACGATTGCCAGACGAATCTCTACAGAGAAGGACTACCGGCTGCGCGCACAAGCCGAAGCTCACGACGAAGTTGGTGATTTAATCGACAGCTTCAACGAGATGTTAACGGAAATCCAGGATCGGGACACCGAGTTGGAATTGCACCGCGATCAGCTGGAACAGTTGGTTGGTCGTCGAACTTCTGAGCTTGAAGCGGCCAATACTCAGCTTGCGTTGGCGAAGGAGCGCGCCGAGTCCGCTGCGGAAAGAATGGCATACCAGGCTTACCATGACAGCCTGACTGGCTTACCTAATCGTGCGCTCATGAATGATCGGCTGGTCACCGCCCTTGCCCACGCCCACCGGGAGGTGGAAATGCTGGCGGTGCTTTTTCTGGATTTGGATCGCTTCAAGGTTATTAACGACTCACTTGGTCATCTGTTTGGAGACCAGGTTTTGTGCGCCGTGGGCGAACGGCTACAGAGCTGTGTACGCGCTGAGGATACTATTGCCCGGGTTGGCGGAGATGAATTTATGATCCTATTGCAGGATGTCGAGAGCGCGACCGATGCAGGTAACGTGGCAGAAAAAATTACCGATGTGCTGAAGAGCCCGATTTATTGCAATGACCAGGAACTCCACATCACCACGAGCATCGGAATCAGCATCTATCCGGACGATGGCGTAGACAGTGTCACACTGATGAAGCAAGCTGACATTGCCATGTATAGGGCCAAAGAAAGGGGGCTTAATACTTACCTATATTACACCGCCGATATGGATGCCTTATCTCACCACCGCTTGACGCTGGAAAATAGTCTGCGCAAGGCTATAGAACGTGAGGAGCTGGAAATCTTTTACCAACCAAAAGTGGATACCATAAGCCGGGAGATCATTGGCGCAGAGGCCCTGGTTCGCTGGAGACACCCGGAATTTGGCGTGGTTTCTCCAGAGCAGATTATCCCCCTGGCGGAAGAGACCGGCCTTATCGTAGCGATTGGTGAATGGATGCTTCACACCGCCTGCGCACAGCAAAAAAAATGGTTGGATGCGGGTCACTCAGTGGCACGAGTAGCGGTAAATCTATCGGCAGAGGAGATTGGACGCCGATATATGTTTGATACTATCGACCGTGTTTTACGGGAAACCGGGTTAGATCCCAATAACCTGGAACTGGAAATTACAGAAAGCGCTCTCATGCAGAATGCGCAAACCACCATTGCTGTGTTGCGCAGATTTAAGGATTTAGGGATTCACATCGCCATCGATGACTTCGGAACGGGGTACTCATCGCTCAGTTACCTGAGGCGTTTTCCAATTGATAGCATCAAAATTGATTCGTCCTTTGTACATGAAATTCCTCACAACGCAGAGGATGCATCCATCGCTACCGCTATCATCGCCATGGCACATAGCTTGAATTTGACAGTTGTGGCAGAGGGCGTTGAAAACCGGCAACAACTACGGTTCTTCCGCGAAAAGGGTTGTGAGGCAGTACAAGGTTATCTGCTGAGTCCACCGGTACCGGCTGAAGAATTCACCCAACTGTTAGAAAAATCGTCGCCATCTACTGCGGTAGGAACAGCGGATTAAGCTCGTTCCATTATTAGCGATTACAGTATAATAGCTGGGCTAGCTTTCGCCTGTAAGCCTTTGCCGGGCCTCCTTGTATTTTGCTGCAGTGCGCGCAATGACCTCAGCAGGCAAAGACGGACCCGGCGGCCGTTTGTCCCAATCCAGGGTTTCCAGATAATCCCGAACATATTGCTTATCAAAACTCGGCGGGCTAATGCCGACTTCATAGTGATCGACAGGCCAGAAGCGAGAGGAGTCTGGGGTCAGCACTTCATCGATCAATACGAGCTCACCGGATTTATCTAAACCAAATTCAAACTTGGTATCTGCAATAATAATTCCTCGTTGCCGCGCATAGTGAGCAGCCTCTTGGTATATACGTAAGCTCAAATCCCGCACACGCTCCGCCATCTCCACACCAATCAACGTTTTAGTTTCGTCAAAATCGATATTCTCATCATGGTCACCGACATCTGCTTTAGTGGACGGCGTAAAAATGGGTTCGGGCAGGCGTTCCGCCATGCGAAGGCCATCTGGTAACACTATCCCGCAGACGCTGCCGGTACGTTGGTAGTCTTTCCATCCTGACCCAATCAGATAACCGCGAACAATCGCTTCCACGGGCAGCGGGTTCAACCTGCGCACGACTACAGCACGGCCCTCTACCTGTCGGCGTTCCTCTTGATCAGGAAGTACATCGGCAAGACTCTTTTCCGCCAGGTGAATCGTTACCAGACTACTAGTACGCTGAAACCAGAAGTTAGACACGGCGGTTAGGACCTCGCCCTTACCCGGAATAGGGTCAGGCAATACTACGTCGAATGCCGAGAGCCGGTCGGTAGTTACCACCAGCAAGTGCTCATCATCCACCGCATATATATCCCGTACCTTTCCCTTCTGCACTAGGGCCAAGCTGCTTAGGTTGGATTCAAACAGTGATTCCGGCATTCCCACTACTCCTAGCTGTGTCTAATAGGGCTGGATATTGTACCTAGCCTCGATAATAAAGCGTAACTGTAGATTAACGGGGATCCTCTGCGCAAAAAAGAGTAGTAGGTCGGTCTCGATTACTGCGAAGAGAGGGGAGGAATACCCACCGCTTAATCTCGCTGCACCGTCCATGGTTACGCGCGAATCGGAGGCGTCTCGCTCTACTATCCCTGTTCCGCTCGCCGCCTACGACGCGCCGGGTATTCCTCCCCTTTCTTCGCAGTAATCGAAACTGACCCACTACTGAAAGAACTCATTGGTAGCCGACATACGTTATCAGGTGCTAGTAAAAAAATGACTCCGACTTTCTCTCGGAATGGAAACAGTTGAAGTAATTATCGTTGGTGGTGGCAGCGTAGGTGCCGCGCTGGCCTGCGCCTTGGGTACTGCCAATGTGTCCGTGGCTTTGGTGGAAGCCAATCGGCCCATCGAGCAGTGGCCGGCAGACAGTATCGACCAGCGGGTATTCGCGATTACCCGCGCCTCGGAAAAA
>JAZFSS010000081.1:0-3304 GCA_036446275.1 Gammaproteobacteria bacterium
GATACTGCGTTTGACAGAATACGGCCTCTTCAATTAACCAAATACGTAAGCGGAAATGGGTGCGCAGGCCGGTTATCTGCAAAGATAAGGCCGCGGCTAGGGCCACTCCTAACGCAATTCACTGGAGAGTGTCTAATGAAATATGTAACGGTAGTAATCCTGGCGTGGGTATTGCTGAGCGCCACTGGGCTGGTACTTGCCGGCGATGCAGCGGCGGGTAAGGCGAAGTCCGCCGCTTGCGCCGCTTGCCATGGTGCAGAGGGAATTAGCAGTAACGGTCTATGGCCGAACCTGGCAGGCCAAAAGGAAGCTTACATGGTTAAGCAGATGAAGGCCTTTCGTGATGGCTCCCGCAAGGATCCCATGATGGGTCCCATGTCGAAGCCCCTTTCCGATGCCGATATCGATAATTTGTCAGCTTTCTACAGTGGCTTAAAATAAACATAACGTTATTGCAGTAAAAAGGGCACGTTCTTCGTGCCCTTTTTCATTTTTGTAAACAGGTGAGAAATTTAGAACCTTGCCACTTTTTTTAGGGCATGATTAGTAAACAAGGCGATGGTAAACAACATCAGCGCGCCCCCTTGATGAGTCGCCGCCAAGGAAACAGGGACATGCAATAACAGAGTAACTATTCCCAGGGTGAACTGTATCATTACCATTGCCGACAATAAGTGGAATCCAAGCTGGGCCCGCTTGGGAAGTTCATAGCCCCGTGCCAGCCACCAGCCGGTGGCGATCAAAACCAAGGTCAAGACTGCAAGTAAGCGGTGGTCGAACTGCACCGCGGCGATATTTTCGAATAGATTCATCCACCAGGGCTGCAGGTAAAAATAGGCCTTTGGGAACCAATGGCCATCCATGAGTGGGAAGGTGTTATAGGCGAAGCCCGCCTTGAGTCCCGCGACAAAACCCCCTGATAAAACCGTTACAGTGGTTAGCGCCGTTACAGCCCACGCAAAACGGCGTATCGGCTTTAGTTCAGTTGCGGTCGTTTCGCGGTTGGAAAATAACAAGTCCATTGCTACCCAAAACATGTAACTGTAGATAAGAAATGCCGCAGCCAAGTGTGCGGTAAGCCGGTATTGGCTCACGTGGGGATTATCCACCAGGCCGCTTTTTACCATGTACCATCCGAGCAATCCTTGCAGTCCTCCCAGGCAAAACATGATCACCAGTTTTGGCGTCAGCGCCCGGTCAATTCTACGGCGTATCAGAAAATACAGAAACGGAACCAAAAACACCACGCCAATGGCGCGTCCTAATAACCGATGCCCAAATTCGAACCAGAATATGGCCTTAAATTCCGACAGACCCATGCGCCGGTTCTTTATCTTAAATTCGGGAAACTGCTGGTACTTTTCAAAAGTAGATTGCCATTCCGTTTGGGTTAGGGGCGGTACCACACCCATGATGGGTTCCCACTCCACCATGGATAGCCCCGATCCCGTTAGGCGTGTAACGCCGCCGAGTACGACCATGGCAAAAATCATGGCGCAGCAGACAAGCAACCACAGGGCAATGGGCCGTTGGTTTTCCAGCAATAGGGCCTGGGGTTCGTTGGGCACTGTGTTTATTGCGCTATCTTTCTTGCAATGTAGAGGCACTGGTGGGCCTATTGTAAAGATACCGCGCCGGGAGTCATAGCCTAATGTTGAGAATGGCACCGCCAATGGCAAGACCGCGCTCCACGATGGGAGCAGAATCATTTTTCTGCAATAGGTTTGCCTTCGGTAAATGGACGTCCTTTAATGCATGGTGTGAAAATGTAGTCGTCAGGCGGTTGTTGGTATTCTATTAAGCCCGGCGGTCGGGTGCTCACCGGCTTGGCTGGTGCAGTTACAATAAGTTGCTACAAAAGTTCGCTGCCCTGCACCTCACCATCATCGTCCATGTAGATACGCATACGTCCGTAACAGGGAACCTTGGCTGCGACGCAACTGGAGCCCTCCGTAACAATCTCGTCAAATTCTATAGTCGCGATTACGGCGCCGTCTTCCAGCTCCAGGATGTCATAACGCAGGGTTTCGTTATCGATCAAACCGTTCTGGCTGCAGAATCTGACAAGCTTTCGGCATGAGTAAAGATATTCGAAGATTTTCATTTCCTACTCGGTAAGTTACGAAGTATTTCTAAGTTGCTGTATGAGGTGCAGCAACGTTGGCTACTGAAACTTAGTATAGATGGGAAAGCCGAGTTTGCAAGGTGATCCTCCGAAATATGCTGGCAGGGTGGTGTTCTGGGCTAGGATGCGTTATCTGCGTTTTTCCTGTAAAGATCTCTAGGGGCACGGGTTCGGTTGGCGCTCATGAATAGCATCGATTCCTTTCAGCACCTCATCGGATATTTTTACATCGATGCTTGCAAGATTTGATTGCAGTTGTGTCGTGGTGGTAGCGCCAATAATACTCGCGGTAATAAAAGGGCGGTTGTTTACAAACGCGAGGGCCATCTGTGCCGGATCCAGGTCGTAACGTTTCGCCAATTCTATATATGCAGCCGTTGCAGCTTCACCCTGAGGATTGGTATAGCGGTTGAACCGCGTGAACCGTTGCAGGCGACTGTCTTTGGGCCTGGTGCCGTTCAGGTATTTTCCCGACAGCACGCCGAAACCCAATGGCGAGTAGGCTATCAGGCCAATGTTTTCCCGATGGACAATCTCCGCCAAACCAATCTCGAAGGTCCGGTTGAGCAAATTATAGGGATTTTGGATACTGATAATGCGCGGCCAGCCCTCTTGTTCGGCGATGTGCAAATAGCTCATTACGCCCCAAGGGGTTTCATTGGATATGCCAATGTGACGAATCTTGCCGGCGCTGACCAGTTCACTCAAGGCATGTAGTGTTTCCTTGATAGGGACGCTGTTATCTTGCGCCGGTTGATAGCCTAATTGCCCAAAATAATTGGTATTCCGGTCGGGCCAGTGAACCTGGTAAAGATCCACGTAATCGGTCTGTAGCCGTTGCAGGCTGTCTTCCAAAGCCTTGCGGACATTGTAGCGGTCCAGCCGTAGCTCTTTATCCCGCAAATACCGCATCGCCGCGGAGGGGCCGGATACTTTGGTGGCAATGACCAGATCATCCCGTCGCCCGCGGCGCTGCAACCAAGTGCCGATATAGGACTCTGTGCGCCCCTGTGTTGGACCGCGGGGCGGCACTGGGTACATTTCCGCGGTATCAATGTAGTTAACTCCCGCCTCCACGGCGATATCCAGTTGCCGATGGGCGTCCTGTTCAGTGTTTTGCTCACCGAAGGTCATGGTACCTAAGCATATGGCACTGACCTTAAGATCGCTTTCACCCAG
>JAZFSS010000082.1:0-4004 GCA_036446275.1 Gammaproteobacteria bacterium
GTAGAAGACGCGTTTCGTGACCACCAGGTACACCGCATGATTCACGGCCACACCCACCGGCCGGGAATCCATGCCTTAACGATTGATGAAGTGCCGGCACAGCGCATTGTATTAGGCGACTGGTACCAGCAAGGCAGCGTATTGCGGTACGAATCGGGCCATTTCGAACTACAGACATTCGGGTAGTGGATCAGTCCTGATTACTTCGAAGAGAGGGGAGGAATAACCCGGCGCGTCGTAGGCGGCGAGCGTAACAGGGATAGTGGAGCGAGACGCCTCCGATTCTCGCGTAACCATGGACGGTGCAGCGAGATTAAGCGATGGGTATTCCTTCCCTCTCTCCGGCACCGCGTTACATACCGTCAAACTGACCCATTACAGACATTCGGAGACGGATTTTAAGGAGTTTGGGCTCCCCGCGAGGCGCGGGTCCTACGATTGTTTCAATCCGATCACCAGATCCATCACATTAGTTCCTGTTGGCCCGGTACGAATCAGGTCACCACTGGCCTCCAAAAAACTGCCGGCATCCGCCGAGGCCAGGCAACGGACTGGATCGAAAGACTTTGCCCGGCCTCTAGAGATCGTGTCACCGTCCACCAGGGCGCCCGCATCCTCGGTGGGCCCGTCGGTACCATCGGTGCCTATCGACATCAGCCACACTCCTTGCTGCCCTGATAGCTCCAATGCTGCTGCCAGCGCCAGGCTTTGATTCCGGCCTCCGCGACCCGGGTTGTCCGGCAAATGTACCGTGGTCTCGCCTCCCCACACTCGAATGCCGGTAGGCCCCTGCAATAATTCCCAAGCCAATTCCCGCCCCGTCTGTTGCGCTTCTCCGTGTAGATAACCGCTCGCCAGCCGGACCTTATAGCCAAGGCCCCGGGCACAATCGCAAGCCGCCTGCTGGGCGTCTTCCAAACACGCAATCACAACCGATGTAACGCTATTCAATCGGGAGTCTTTTGCAAGGGCTGGCAGGGGCGCTTCATCGATACACTCCTGTAGCCAGCCTGGAAGGTCTACAGGTAGATCAGGCACGCCCGCATCCGGCGCCAGCAGGCCGGAGCCAATTGATGCAGCCTGGTCGCCAATCACATCGGAAATCATCAGCACCACAGTGCGACGACCCTCCAGGTATGGAATCAACCGCCCGCCCTTGATACAGGACAGTCGTTTGCGAATCTCGTTAATGACCTGGATGGAAAGCCCGCTGGACAACAACCATGCGTTGGCCCGTTGCAAATCCTCAAGTCCCATCTCTTCGGGCAACACTTCTACTAAACTCGATGCACCGCCGGACACCAGGAACAACAGCCGGCCGGCGGCGGGCGCCTCCTGAAGAAACGCCAATAGCTTTTTGCCGGCAGTCAGACTACGCGCATCGGGTAATGGATGTCCGGATTCGTAACAGCAAAAACCGTTGAGGCCGGCATCGTAACCGGTCAGATGACCGGATTTCGTTATCAGCAATCCGCGCTGTAAGCGGCCACCTAGTACGTCCTGTGCTCCGACTGCCATGGCGGCAGCGGCCTTTCCAATAGCAATAGCCCACACCGGACCCGGCAACCCCGCCTCCTGGAGCCACTGTGCTACCCGGCCTCGCCCGTGTACCGCGCCAAGGCCGGCGTGCATCATGGCCAGCAAGTCTTGGTGACAATCCCGGCTCATTGTCGTACTGCCGACGGCTGCCTATTTGCCAGCATGGTAATCAACCGGGAAGGCGCAGATCGCACATTCGATCATAAATAATATTTATGCATGTATAAATTTAATCTTGGTATTTGATGGGAATCCAAGCGTCGAATCACGGGATTCTTGCTATGATTTTATAAGGGGCGCGGGGCTTACTGATAATTCAAATTGAACCTCACCTGACCTAGGACAAAATAAGACTTGATAAATTGACCATAGTAGTTACTTTATCAAGGCGCGGCCATGCCACATCAGAACCATAACATCGAAATCTATGAACCCTATGAGTATGACGGGCCAAACCCGTTATCCGCGGAGGGTATTGGGCTACTGTCAGGGCCAAGCGGCACTCGCTATTATCTTCTTAACCTTCCTGACCCGGTCCAATTCGAACATGAATCGGTACAACAACTACTCGTGCAATGCCGCTATAGCGAGGACAAAGTTGAACGTCCCACCAACACCATGTGTACGGTAAATATCAGCAGGGTTCGGCCGGGCGTCTCCTTGCAGTTGAACGGGTCATTCAATTTCGCGGATGTTATACGCTGGGGCGTTGGAAAAATCACGCTATCAGACCATCATTAATCCGGCACTAGCCTGCAATTTAGCCAAGGCGCTTGAGTCCTTTTTCCAGGTCCTGTTTGATATCTACCAAGGACTCCAGTCCAACCGCCACCCGCACCAACCCGTCGCTGATCCCGGCAGCTTGCCGCTGTTCAGGCGTCAAGCGGCTGTGAGTAGTCGTAGCAGGATGGGTAATTGTGCTTTTCGCGTCACCCAAGTTGGCGGTTATAGAAATCATTTCGGTTGCATCAATCAAGCTCCAAGCGGCGTTACGTCCACCCTCTACTTCAAAGGCCACAATAGCCCCGAATGCGGCCTGTTGGCGTTGCGCCAATCTATGCTGCGGATGGCTCGACAAGCCCGGATAAAACACCTGCGCTACTTGCGCCTGATCTTGCAGCCACTCCGCTAATGATAATGCATTACTACAGTGTGCTTGCATTCTAAGAGAAAGCGTCTCAAGACCCTTAAGAAAGACCCATGCGTTAAATGGGCTCATGGTCGGACCTGCTGTACGCAGGAATCCGTATACATCCTTACCCACTCGCTCCTCGTCACCGATCACCGCGCCCCCTACACAACGCCCCTGTCCATCCAGGAATTTTGTAGCAGAGTGAATCACGATATCGGCGCCAAGTTGAAGTGGGCGCTGTAAAGCCGGTGTACATAGGCAATTATCTACCGCCAGCAAACACCCGGCCTGATGAGCAAGGTCCGCCAAAGCGCTTATGTCCACTAACTCGTTTAGCGGGTTGGACGGAGTCTCCAGAAACAACAGCCTTGTATTCGGGCGAATAGCCTCCTGCCAGGCACTCAGATCACTGAGAGGAACGAAAGCGGTTTCTATACCAAAACGAGCCAGGTAGGTGCCAAATAAAACTGTAGTGGTGCCAAAAATACTCCTGGAGGACACGATATGATCACCTGCTTTCAACAATCCAAAACAGGTGGCCAGGATCGCCGCCATTCCCGACGCCGTGGCAACACAACTGGCACCGCCTTCCAATGCCGCCAAGCGTCGCTCAAAAGTGCGCACCGTTGGATTGGTAAACCTCGAATAAATGTTCCCGGGCTGCTCACCGGAAAAACGTGCCGCCGCCTCGGCTGCATTGCTAAACACATAACTGGAAGTCAAGAACAGGGCTTCGGCATTTTCCCCCTCTTCGGTACGCCGCTGCCCGGCACGTACTGCCAGAGTCTCGAATTCAAATTGTTGCTGGTCCTTCTCCATCACCTTGTCCCGGACTCGGGGACAGACTAAGTCTATCCCTAATATGTAGGCACAAAAAAACCCGCTCAGCTGCACAGCTAAAGCAGGTGCCCTTCGTTTTAGCTGTACTTATTACGCGCCCGCAAGCTGACATCAAATCGGCGCAATTTAAAGCGTAAGTCGCCAAACGACCCCTGTCAAGCGCTATTGTGCAACTCGATGATCTCCGCCTCCCACGCACCCTTCACCTTTTTCGCGGTATCGTTGCGAGCCGACTCGAGTTGTTCCAAATACTCTTGGCTTACGTCTTCAGTAACGTAGTGGCCTGTAAATACCGAACTATCAAACTCCTGAACCTTAGCACGACCCACGCGCACCGCCTCTTCCAAATCTTCAAGATCCTGGAACACCAACCAGTCGGCGCCAATGGTTTTACAAATATCGTCTTCGTTGCGCCCGTGGGCAACGAGCTCCTTTACCGTCGGCATGTCGATTCCATATACATTAGGATAGCGAACCGGCGGGGAAGCTGACG
>JAZFSS010000083.1:0-5391 GCA_036446275.1 Gammaproteobacteria bacterium
TTGTTGGGATTGCTGGGCACCGTGGTCGGCATGATCAAGGCGTTCTCAGCGATCACATCCCAGGGGGTTGGAAATCCCTCGGTCTTGGCAGGCGGCATCTCGGAGGCCCTGTTGACCACCGCCGCCGGCCTCGGGGTGGCGATACCTACATTGATGTTCTACCGTTACTTTCGCGGGCGCGTGCAGTTGCTGGTCATCGGCATGGAGCAGGAGGCCATGAAGCTAGTGGAAGTCATGCAGGGAGAACGAGAAAAAGACGGTTCGCTGGAGGAAGACGCAGCATGAACCTGGGGCAATCGAGCCATGAAGAACCGGAGGTTAGCCTCACGTCGCTGATCGACGTGGTATTGCTGCTGTTGATATTTTTCATGGTATCCACCACTTTCGAGCGCGAAGCGCAACTCCAGATCGAGTTGCCCGAGGCTTCTTCGGAACCGGTTGATGTGCCGGACGATAAACTGGAAATCACGATCGACGTGACTGGAAACTATTTTCTGAATGGTAAACAGGTTACCAATACCCATTTTAATACGCTAAAGCGCGCTATCCAACAGACCATCGGAGACAAGACCGATTTACCGGTGATCATCCGCGCGGATGCCAACACCCCCCATCAAGCCGTGATCTCGGCCCTGGATGCCGCCCGGCAGCTAGGGCTGTTACAGATCTCTCTTGCAACGACTCCCAGCAAGGAGCGCGAGTAAACGATGCCGTCCTCTAATCAAGGCATGCTGGTATACCGCCGTCTATTGGGCTACGCGCTGCCTTATTGGAAACTCTTTCTGGTAGCTACGCTGAGCATGGTTGTCTATGCGGCGACAGATACCGGCTTTGCCGCACTAATGCAGCCCATGTTGGATCATACGTTCGTTGAAAAAGACCCGAATATAATCCGGCTAATCCCCATAGCAATGGTGGCCCTGTTTCTGGTGCGTGGTATTACCGGCTTCTTGTCCGTGTACGGCATGACCTGGGTAGGCCGCAAGATCATTCAAGTGATGCGCAGCGACATATTCCGCCATCTACTGGGCATGCCCACTGCATTTTTCGATCGCACTCCCTCCGGACAACTGGTATCACTGCTGACATATAACGTAGAACAGGTTTCCCGCGCCGCCACCAATGCAATAACGACCATTATTCGTGACACTTTGACAGTGGCATTTCTGTTGGGGTGGATGATGTTCATCAGTGGCCGGCTCGCGCTATTCTTCCTTTTTCTCGGCCCCATTATTGCTGTATTGGTACGCTATATCAGCAAGCGTTTTCGGCAAATCAGCATGCGAATTCAACGCTCCATGGGTAGCGTTACGCAGATCGCGGCAGATGTCATTGAAGGCCAGAAAGTAGTCAAAACGTTTGGCGCACAAGCTTATGAAACCAAGAACTTCGAGCGCATAAACGAGCGCAATCGGTACTTGCATATGAAAATGGCGGCGACCAGCGCCGCCAGCGTACCTGTCGTGCAGTTTATCGCGGCCTGCACCTTGGCCGGCATTATCTATTTCGCCACCTTAGAACCAGTGCTGGAAACGTTATCCGTGGGCAGCTATGTGTCGTTCATCACCGCCATGCTACTGCTATTACCGCCCCTGAAACGGTTGACCACGGTGACTTCTTCATTGCAGAAGGGAATTGCCGCCGCTGATAGCATCTTCGCTTTACTGGACTCTGATACGGAATCGGATAAGGGTACCAGAGTGCTACAGGCGGCACGGGGAGAAATCGAATACCGTAACGTGAAATTCAGCTATAGACCCGCAGGCGCGCAAGTCTTAAAGGGCATCTCGTTTGCGGCGCGACGGGGAGAAATCGTGGCCATTGTAGGCCGGTCCGGAACCGGTAAATCCACATTAGTGAACCTGGCGCCGCGGTTTTACGATCCCAATGGCGGCACCATACTGGTGGACGGACGCGATGTGCAAGAGTACACCCTGGCCAGCCTAAGGGATCAGATAGCAATGGTGGGCCAGGAAACCATACTTTTTAATGATACGGTGGCCAACAATATCGCCTATGGCCGGTTGGAACAATCCAGCGAAGCAGATGTCAGGAAGGCAGCGGTTGCCGCACATGCCATGGAGTTCATCGAGCAGTTGCCCGACGGAATGAATACCCTGGTAGGAGAAAACGGAATGTTGTTATCGGGAGGACAGCGGCAGCGCATCGCCATTGCCCGCGCCATCCTGAAGAATGCACCGATCCTTATTTTGGACGAGGCGACCTCATCCCTGGACAGTGAATCGGAACACATGATCCAGGCCGCCCTGGAAACATTGATGCGGGATCGTACTACCCTGGTAATCGCCCATCGGCTGTCTACGGTGAAAAATGCAGACCGCATTCTGGTTTTGGATGAGGGAAGGGTAGTGGAAAGCGGGCGTCATGAAGCACTATTGGGCAAGGACGGCTACTACGCCGGGCTGTACCGGACTCAATTTCATGATGTAAAAACAGCCTGATGATGCTCGCACGGTACTGGTATGGTCAAAGCGCGCTGACCCAGATTTTACGGCCGATTGCCGGTCTTTATGGCGGTTTGGTAGCGCTTCGCCGCATGGCCTATCGACACCGCATCTTGTCTTCCTACCGCCTGCCGGTACCGGTAATCATCGTCGGAAACATTACTGTAGGCGGTACCGGCAAGACACCGCTGGTGGCCTGGATCGTGGAACTTCTGAGCACTTCCGGCTACCGTCCGGGCATTGTTACAGGAGGGTATAAGGGGCGCTCCCGGCAGTGGCCGCAATTGGTGTATCCGGACAGTGACCCGTTGCAAGTGGGAGACGAGGCAGTATTGTTGGCACGGCGAGGATCGTTTCCAGTAGCGGCCGGACCGGACCGGGTGGCTGCGGCAGAGGCTTTGTTAGCACAAAGTAACTGCAACGTGATTATCAGCGATGATGGTTTGCAGCACTATGCGCTGCAACGGGATATAGAAATTGCGGTGGTTGACACGCGACGGCTGTTTGGAAACGGTCTTTATCTCCCAGCCGGTCCACTACGGGAACCGGTACGGCGCTTGAAAGGGGTGCATATGGTGGTGGGTAACGGTAACGCCTGGGATGGCGGTTACTCGATGACACTACGCCAAAAGCACGCCTGCAACCTAAACGACCCTGCCCGCACCTGTGCTTTGGAAACCTTCAAAGGGAAACCGGTGCATGGGGTTGCGGGAATCGGCAATCC
The DNA here is from genome assembly GCA_036446275.1 of Gammaproteobacteria bacterium. GTDB lineage: Bacteria > Pseudomonadota > Gammaproteobacteria > JAZFSS01 > JAZFSS01 > JAZFSS01. Next base: position 3,190 of record JAZFSS010000083.1, read on the forward strand.
GGCGCGCTTTTTTAGTGGATTGAGGGAATCAGGCCTGGATGTTGTCGAGCATCCGTTTCCAGACCACCATGCTTTTCAACCAAAAGACCTGGAGTTTGGCGGCAGTTACCCGATCCTGATGACTGAAAAAGACGCCGTAAAATGTGAGGGGTTTACCGGGCCATCCTGTTGGTATGTGCCGGCAACGGTGCAGCTCGACCCACGCCTGGGCCCGGACTTGCTGGATCGTCTCCGCGCATTATCTTCCTAGCAACCGAGGCACAGCTTAAATTATTTCGATATTATAATATATATCAATAATATAAATAGCATGTTTAATTTATTTTCTAGGAAATATCTGATTCATCCGTCATTCCGCCATCGTAGGACCCGCGCCTCGCGGGGAATGATGATTGTGGAATAAATCAGAGGTTTCCTGGATGATTTTGTCGTCGAGCAGTTACGAAATGGGAGTAAAACATGGATAACCGATTGTTGGACATACTTGCCTGCCCAATATGCAAAGGCCCCCTGGTCTATAAAAAAGAGGCAGGGGAGCTGATCTGCAAGGCTGATCGGCTGGCCTTTCCTATTCGGGACGACATACCCGTGATGCTGGAAGAAGAGGCACGGACATTGGCACCGGAAGAGAAAGTGTGATGGCCTCGCGCCAAGAAACGGATTTTAGATCTGTCCCCGATTGATTCATGACGGCTCCTTTTAAGGTTGTAATCCCTGCACGCTACGGCGCTTCCCGGCTGCCGGGCAAGCCCCTGCGGGAAATCGCGGGTCGGCCATTACTCCAGTATGTCTATGAATCGGCATGCCGATCCGGTGCCGATGAAGTCATCGTTGCGACCGACGATGAGCGCGTAAAAACGGCAGCGGAGAAATTCGGAGCCCAGGTATGCCTAACCTCGCCGGAGCATCCATCCGGCACTGATCGTATCAGCGAAGTTGTCAATGCCAAAGGTTGGCAAGCCGACGTCATCGTGGTCAACCTGCAAGGCGATGAGCCTTTAATGCCGCCACAATTGTTGGATCAGGTGGCCGAAGATCTGGCAGTCCACCCGGACGCACAGATTGCCACGCTATGTACGCCCATCGATATTGCCGAGGATTTTCATGATCCGAATGTGGTCAAAGTGGTTCGCACCCAAGATCAATACGCCTTGTACTTCAGCCGCGCCCCGATTCCCTGGGACCGTGATCATTTTAGTCAGGCAACCGAGGCACTGCCACTGGCCACCCAAGCGTTACGGCATATTGGTTTATACGCCTACCGTGCCGGTTTTCTTCGTGACTACCCGTCTTCAACATCCTGCCCCTTGGAGGCAAGCGAGAATCTGGAACAATTGCGCGCATTATGGAGCGGGGTACGCATTCGGGTAGTGGAAGCCGCGCTGCCGCCAGGTCCCGGCGTGGATACGGTGGAGGATTTGCAGCGGGTGAGCCGCTTGATCGAAGAAAAAAACATAAAAACTTAAACCGCCAAGAACAGCTTAAAATTCAATTTATGGATAAAACCCTATTACTAAGAATTAGCTGGATTGATCTCGCGGGTCTGGGATTCCCAAATCTTCGAATTCGGGATGCAGCGTCTGGCCATCGGATCCAAATACCGGGACGGTACTAGTGGCCGGTACACGTCGTACCGGATCACCGAATTGATTAGCCTGGATAACATCAAATCCCTTTTCGCATTGCAGCACCACCGCGGGGTCATCGTCGAGCACCTCAATGATGGTGCAGTCGTGCCCCATGTGATGGACACGGAGTCCAATGAGGTTTCGGAGCCTTTCACCGTTGATGGTGTATGGAGCCATTGTCGTGTGACCCTGGTTTGACTTCGAACGTATGCAATATTGGGTTGATTTGCCGGCTGCCGAACCCCGTTTCGGGAAAACTAACACGTTTTTTGTGGGATGCCCAGAAACTTGGGTTACTCTTTCGACTTATGGATAATAGCCACTCGTCAAATTCGCGCCTACCGTGAATACTATTGTAATTGGAGACTGTTTTGGTCAAGATTCTATTCGTTTGCATGGGCAATATCTGTCGATCGCCGACAGCACAAGGCATATTCTCCAAGCTGGTTGAAGATCACGAACTGGACCGGCAGATCGCCATTGATTCAGCCGGCACTCACGCCTATCACGTGGGTAACCCACCGGATATGAGGGCGACAGAGGCGGCGTTACGCCGGGGGGTTGACTTGGCCTC